>JAJFTV010000186.1 GCA_021372725.1 Chloroflexota bacterium
TGTTAATGGAAATGGGTCAAAATCTCATATTACCTTGCTGCCAAAATGGAAATTCGAATATAAAAATTGCGAGGAAATGCTTAAGAAGCATTTTCACGTATCCACGCTGGATGGTTTTGGGCTGCGGGGTAAACCACTCCCGATACGCGCGGCCGGGGCCATCCTGCTTTACCTGCAGGATACTCAACCCACTGCTCTCAAAATGCTCACCAGCCTGTCCACTTATTCCCTGGACGAATTTGTCGCCCTGGATCATTCAACCTTCCGCAACCTGGAGATATGCACCAGTCTGCGTGAAGGCACGGATAAAGGTTCACTTCTTCAGGTACTTGATCAAACGATGACACCCATGGGGCAGCGCATGATGCGCCAATGGATAACCCAACCATTGATGAACATAAAAAACATCAACGAACGTTATGACTGGATAGGGTTTTTTATTCAACATGGAATATTAAGAGCAGAGATCAGGTCGGATTTGAAACATCTTTCCGACCTTGAAAGACTCGTCAACCGGGTGATCTCAGGTTCTGCTTCTCCCAGAGATCTGACAGCCATCCGGATAACGCTGGAAAGCTTGCCAGGCATTATAAATCTCCTTTCGAATAAACCACATCCTGAAACCGAAACCATTTCGATTGAACTGCCGGATTGTTCTTCCGAAGAATCATTGCTTCAGGATGCCATCAGCGATAACCCGCCTGCCAATTTGCAGAAAAACGGCATCATCCGTCCTGGTTTTTCTGCTGAATTGGACCAGTTGATAGAGTCGTCACAACATGCCCGTGAGTGGATCTCAAACCTGGAGAGCGTTGAACGGGAACGAACCGGTATAAAAAATCTGAAGGTAGGTTTTAACAAAGTCTTTGGATATTACATCGAAATCACCCATTCCAACACCGATGCCGCTCCGGCAGATTATATTCGCAAACAAACGCTGGTGAATGCAGAACGGTATATCACCCCTGAAATGAAGGAATATGAAACCCTGGTTCTCAATGCAGAAGAACAAATTCACGAAGTCGAGCTGAGGGTTTTCCGTCAGGTTGTGGCACAATTGGCCGCCAGCGGCCCGAAATTGTTGGAGGTCTCCCGCAGTCTGGCAAAACTTGATGTGCTGGCAGCGCTTGCTGAAACATCTGTCAGCAATAATTATGTCCGCCCGGTGATCACCGATGATAACTCCCTTGAAATCATCAATGCCCGCCATCCTGTGGTTGAGCAATCACTGGCTGAAAAACGGTTTATCCCCAATGACATCGTGCTGGAACCTGGTGAGATCATTCGGATCATTACCGGGCCCAATATGAGCGGTAAATCGACATTCCTGCGCCAGGCTGCTCTTATTGTGCTCATGGCGCAAATGGGCAGCTTCATTCCGGCGGAAAAGGCGAAGATTGGTATTGTGGATCGGATATTTACCCGTATTGGCGCTCAGGATGAAATCCATGCGGGTCAATCTACTTTTATGGTGGAGATGGTGGAAACAGCCAATATTCTCAATAATGCCACCCATCGAAGCCTGTTGATATTGGATGAAATTGGGCGCGGGACCAGCACTTATGATGGTGTATCCATCGCCTGGGCAGTCGTCGAATATATCCATAATCACCCCAAACTAAAAGCCAGAACGCTTTTTGCCACGCATTACCATGAATTGATGCAGTTAAGCCAGATCCTGCCAGGTGTACGCAATTACAATGTGGCAGTCACTGAATCCGAAAACAATGTTGTGTTTCTGCATAAAATTGTTCAAGGAGGATCAGATCGATCCTACGGTATTCACGTTGGTGAGTTGGCGGGCCTCCCCCAACCGGTTATCCATCGGGCCGTCGAGATTCTCAAAAATCTCGAAAGTACCTCCGGAAAAACAAACCGCTCTATCCATGATGTTTCCTTTCAAATGAATCTTTTTCCTGAGACGAACCCTCTGCTTTCCGAGATTGACAGCCTGGATCTGAACTCCACATCCCCCATCCAGGCTCTGACAATTCTTTACGAATGGAAAAAACGATTCGGAAATTCTGAACAATCCGATCGGTAAAAATTTTTCCAGTCATCACCTGATATAATAAAGGCAATTAGCCATAGTAAAACAATATAACAAGGGAGGTGGGTGTGCCACAAGACATCTTGTTTGGAACCGACGGCTGGAGAGCGGAAATAGCCCGTACCTATACATTCGATAATGTTCGCAGATGTACACAAGGTTTTGCAAACTACCTGTTACAAAACGGGAAAGCCGGGGAAAGGCTTGTTATTGGTTTTGACCGACGTTTTCAATCCGAAAACTTTGCCCGTACTGCGGCCGAAACAATGGCAGCCAACGGCTTCCAGGTCTTCCTGACCGATAAAGCCACGCCAACTCCGGTAATTTCCTATTCGGTTATTGCAAAAAAGGCTGTTGGAGCCATTAATATCACAGCTTCCCATAATCCATCCACCGATAACGGGTTTAAAGTCAGGGATGAGCACGGTGGCGCCATCTCCCCTCAGTCGCTAAGTATCATTGAGAAACTCATCCCCGCTACATTGGAGAATGTCAAACAAGAAAACAGTCGCGATGGAAGAATCGTTGAATTTGATCCAATTCCAGATTATGTCACCCATCTCCGTGATCTGATCGATATCCAGCCCATTCAGGACGCCGGTCTGAAGATACTGGTAGATCCCATGTGGGGAAACGGAGCCGGCTGGTTTCCCATGCTGCTTTCCGGCGGTAAAACGGTCATTTCTGAGATCCATTCTGAACGGAATCCTCTCTTCCCTGGCATGCACAGACCTGAACCCATTCCGCCAAACATCAATGACGGTTTACGTGAAACGATCAAACAAAAAGCAGATGTATTGATCATCAATGACGGCGATGCGGATCGGATCGGCGTGGGTGATGAAAACGGCCAGTTCATCAATCAATTACAAATGTACGCCTTGCTGGCTTTCTATTTTCTTGAAGTGCGGCACGAACGCGGCCCGATTGTCAAAACACTCTCCACTACCAGCATGTTAAACAGGCTGGGGGAACTCTATGATGTACCGGTTTATGAAACGGGCGTCGGATTTAAATATGTCGCCCCCAAAATGCTGGAGACCAACGCATTGATCGGCGGTGAAGAATCTGGCGGTTATGCATTTCGGGGAAATGTCCCCGAACGGGATGGAATTCTTGCCGGCCTGTACCTCTTGGATATGATGGTCAGATTAAAATGCACACCGTCCCGGCTGATTGAGTTGCTTTTTAAGAAAGTAGGCCCACATTATTATGACCGGATAGACCGCCGTTTCAACGGTGATCGTGCAATCCGGGAGCTTGCCATCCGAAACTCGAAGCCGGCGTTCATCGGTGGCTTGAAGGTGGAAGGTTTGAACGATTTGGATGGCTTTAAGTTCATTCTGGAAGATGGAGGCTGGCTGCTGATCCGGTTTTCAGGCACCGAGCCTATCATGCGTGTTTACTGTGAGACCACCCACAAGGATTGTGTTGCAGACATTCTTAAGGATGGCCTAAAGATAGCCGGTCTGGAATAACCCGTTGAGACTATCGGATACACACTGCCATCTTTATCTGAGTCAATTCGAAGAGGATTTACCCTTCGTCCTGCAACGTTCCCGACAGGCCGGGATTGAGTTCATGTTGATCCCAGGACTTGATCTGGAAACAAGCCAGGCGGCCATCCGATTGGCAGAAAAATATGAGAATATCTATGCGGCAGTCGGTTTTCATCCCAATGAAGCCTACAAGTGGGATGAAACCTCTGCCGAGAGTATCCGCCAATTATCACAACATCCAAAGGTCCTCGCGATCGGTGAGATCGGTTTGGATTATTACCGCAATACGACAGACAAAGAAGTACAAATGGAGGTACTGCAGCAACAGCTTCAGTTGGCTGCCGGTATGGATCTGCCGGTCATTATTCATAATCGCAAGGCATCCGATGATCTGTATCCAATCCTGCTGGATTGGCAAAAAGGCATGGCTACTTCTACCAAGAATCACGCAAAGCAGGCGGGTGTGCTGCATGCATTCAATGAAGATCATCCGCTGCTGGAAAAACTGGTTGAAGCAAATTTCTATTTCGGCATGGGTGGCCCCATTACCTATGCCAATAATAAGAATATGTCTCTTTTGGTCACATCAATTCCAATAAATCGGTTATTATTGGAAACCGATGCCCCATTTCTCCCACCCCATCCATACCGCGGCCAACGTAACGAACCTGCATATACCCAATTGATTGCTGCAAAGATCGCAACACTCCTGTCAAAGGAAGTCGATGAAATTGCAGAAATTACTTTTTCCAATACCACCAGGTTATTTTCTTGGAGAAGAGAACATTGAGTGACAAAATGATGTACACCAGACTTGTACAAGATGACCTGTCTTTGGTTGAGAACCTTATGCATCGGCAGGCACTGGGTGAAAATAAGGATCTACGAAATGCTCTTGAAATAATTCTCTCATCGGGAGGAAAACGAATCCGCCCTGTCATCACTTTACTGGTGGGAAATATGCTGAATGCACCCAAACCTCAGTTGATAACCTTGGCGGCATCCATGGAAATGCTGCATACCGGTACATTGGTGCACGATGATCTGATTGACGGCTCGCTTTTACGTCGAGGGCACCCTACCTTGAACGCAAAATGGTCTCCAGGGGCAACAGTCCTCACCGGTGATTTTGTTTTTGCAAAGGCAGCCGAATTAATTTCTGATACCCATTCAGTTTCTGCAGTGAATATGTTTGCAAAAACCCTCGGTGAGATCACCAGCGGCGAGATCACTCAATTCTTTGAAAGCAAGTGTAATTTCAACCGCGATGATTATTATGAAAGGATCTACAAGAAAACAGCTTCCCTGTTTAGAACCTGCTGCTGTGCAGCAGCCATCATTTCGTCAGCCGATGACGAGACGATCTCCTCAATGTGTACATTTGGCTATGAAATTGGCATGGCATTTCAGATTTTGGACGATATTCTCGATTTTACGGGCGAAGAGATGACCATCGGTAAACCAGTGGGCAATGATCTTCGATCAGGCTTAATCACTTTGCCCGTTATCAATTACTTTGAAAATCGCCCTGACGACCCTGATGCGCAATTCTTTCTTAATGGTAAATGCGATACCTTTGAATTTATTAACCGAATCGATACAATTATCGACTCCATCAAGAACAGTGAGGCTATTTCTCAGTCTATGAAAGAAGCGGAGACATTTATCGCACGAGCTTTGGATGCCTTGCATCGTCAACCTGCCAGTGAAGAGCGGGATGCATTGGAGGAGATCTCTGTATATATTATCCAAAGAAAGATTTAAATAAAAAAAGTGCCGTGAAGACGGCACTCTGTGCGCTGGGGGGGACTTGAACCCCCACGCCTTGCGGCACATGGCCCTCAACCATGCCTGTCTGCCAATTCCAGCACCAGCGCTTGCGCTCCGATATTATAATCGGCTATTGGGGAGTGTCAAGGAAAACGGTTGCCATGTAAGTCTGTTCGTGTAAATTTTTAGAGCTGGAGGAAAAGATGAAGATCGTATTGGACGCCATGGGAAGCGATGATTATCCCAAACCGGAATTGGAGGGAGCCATACTGGCAGCCAGAAATTTGGGCCTTGAAATTATTCTGTCTGGTGATCAGGCGCTGCTCCAGCCATTACTGCTGGAGATGAACAAGGAAAATCTTCCCATCACCATAGAGCATGCACCGGATGTACTGGATATGGGGGACCACGCAGTTGAAAGCACCCGCCAGAAACCCAATAATTCCATGGCCGTTGGGCTGGAATTGATAAAACAGGGTAAAGCCCAGGCATTTGTCACGATGGGAAATACCGGGGCAGCCATGTTCAATGGTTTGCGTAAACTGGGCCGAATAAAAGGCGTACAGCGCCCTGCCCTGAGTGGCACGGTTCCCGTAAAAAACGGGCAATCCATCCTGATCGACATGGGTGCAAATGTTGATTGCCGCCCTGAATTTCTGCTGCAATTTGCGATTATGGGATCTATCTATGCGCAGAAGATGCTGAAAATTGATAATCCGAGGGTGGGGTTGATTTCCAATGGCGAAGAGTCGGGGAAAGGAAATCAGTTGGTTAAAGATACATTTCCTCTTCTTGAGAACAGCGGCCTTAATTTCATGGGCAATGTCGAGGGTAAGGAATTGTTCGGTGGAAAAATCGATGTTGCCGTAACAGACGGGTTTACCGGAAATGTACTCTTAAAGGCATCCGAGGCGGTCGCAAAATTGTTTACCGAAATGTTAAAGCAAGAATTGAAGGCAACGATCAGAACCAAAATTGGCGCCGCACTGGCCATGCCGGCATTCAAGAATGTACGCACTATGATGGATCCATCAGAAACCGGTGCTGCACCCCTGCTGGGTATCAATGGCTTGGTGTTTGTGGGACATGGAAGATCTGACGCCAAAGCCATCTTGAATGCGCTTAGGGTTGCCCAAAAAGCCGTGGAAATCGATTTGATGTCAGCATTGTGTGATGCCATCCAAAAACAATTATCAGAGCAATCTTAACCGGGGTCTAAAACATGAAAATTATTACAAATCAAAAGCTTGTCAAACGGAATCAAAAAATTGGGCAAATTACAACATTTGCCAGCCTGGGTGTTCTTGCACTTGGCCTCTATCTCTCATTCAAGCAGGTTTACATTTCCTGGTCATTTCTGGCGCTTATGGTGGGTTTTATTTTATCTCAAATAGGCATTTTTTATGGCTCCCGATGGGGGCGTTCACCACGTCCGGATGAAAGTATCACGGCTGCCTTGAAAGGCCTGGACGCTAAATACTCACTTTATCATTACAGTTCACCTGTCAGCCATCTTTTGATCGGACCGGCAGGGATATGGATTCTTTCCCCCTATTATCAAAAGGGAACGATCACTTACAACGAGCATAAAAAACGTTGGGTGCAAAAAGGTGGAAACCTGTACATGAAAATATTTGCACAGGAGGGTATGGGACGCCCCGATCTTGAGATTCAACGATTAAAAGAGGATATGGAGAAATATATTAAAAAAACTCTGCCAGATACCACTTTCCCTGAAATTCAGACAGCCCTGGTTTTTACAAATGAAACTACACAGGTTGAGGCAGATAATGCTCCTGCCCCAACTCTCCACATTAAAAAATTAAAGGATTTTATCCGCCGCCAGGCAAAGGAAAATCTCCTCAACCAGGAATTGATCACTATTCTGGAAGAAAAATTACCAAAAGAGGAAAATCCATCCACCTGAAAATGAAACGAAATTTCATCCTCGTTTTACAGGCTTATGGATTATCTTTTCGACCTTGTACGTTTTTAGCTGTTGAACTTCCCTGGGGGTTAAATAACGCCATTCTTTTGGTTTAAGATTCCCTAACTGCAGACTGCCCAAACGCACGCGGATGATACGCAACACCGGTAAACCAATTCTGCTGCCAATTTCACGAATCTGGCGTTTTTTGCCTTCTTTCATGATGATCTTCAACCACGTGTGATCTCCGGCCGCGTGCTCAACCTCCACACTTGCAGGCAGAGTGCGATAGCCATCTTCCATCACCACCCCGCGCCGCCAGATTGCCAGTTGCTCGGCATCAGGTCGTTTGCCAACCAACACCTGGTACTCTTTTTCATGCCCGTAACGGGGATGTGTAAGCCTGTTCGCCAGATCACCATCGTTCGTAAGTAGCATCAATCCTTCACTGTTCAAATCCAGTCTGCCGACCGGAAATAGTTGCTCTTTAATAGGTATCAGATCCATAACATTCGGGCGTGAGTCGTTATCGTTGAGATCCGAAAGGACACCGCGCGGTTTGTTCAACGCAATATAGATCATTTGTGGAACTTTTCTCGGCAGTACTTTTCCATCCACTTCGATCACATCCACATCCGGATCTGCTTTTGCACCTAATTCGATTACTTTCCCATTAACCTTAACACGCCTCTGGCGAATGTAATCCTCGCATGAGCGGCGTG
The DNA here is from genome assembly GCA_021372725.1 of Chloroflexota bacterium. Taxonomy (GTDB): domain Bacteria; phylum Chloroflexota; class Anaerolineae; order Anaerolineales; family Anaerolineaceae; genus JAJFTV01. The sequence continues at coordinate 7,969 of JAJFTV010000186.1, forward strand.
ACCCATATTCATGTTGTGCCAATATTTTTTGTAATCTTTCTTCCATTTTTTATCCAGTACTCTTTACACAGTAAACACACAAATTCTTCATAGCAAGGAGATTGGAATCAATCAACTTATTCTTTTAACAACTTGTTGTTTCCGTTTTCAACCTCATCTTCAATGGGCGGCAATTCGTTCAATGAATTGATCCCAAAATAACCAAGAAAATCCTCTGTTGTCCCATAGATAATGGGTCGTCCGGGACCTTCGGAACGCGAGATTTCCTCAATAAGTCCCTTTGAAAGCAGACTGCGAATCACACCATCAGAATTCACTCCACGAATGGCGTCCACCCCCGGGCGGGTGATCGGCTGTTTATAGGCAATGATCGTAAGTGCTTCCAAAGCAGCCCGGCTTAGTTTGGATGTAGCCTCAAGACCCAGAAAACGTTCTATCATCAGCGCAGTTTCCGGTGCAGTGGTTAACTGCACTTTTCCAGCATGCCATTGAATTCGGAGCCCGCTGTTTTCTTCATATCTCTTCTCAAGGTTCTGCATTGCAGCATAGATTTCCTGGGTGTTTTTGCCCAATGTTTCCGCCAACTGCTGTGTTGAAACCCTTGAGGAAGCAACAAACAGAAGTGCTTCGATCTGGTTCTCCAATGAGATCGTTGAGGTAATGTCGGGTATATCATCCATGCTATAATTAGCCGATTCCAAAATTGATGAGCATCCAATTAGAAGATCAATTCTATCAGAAAAAGGGATGGAAGTCGAAACAGTTTTATTGCACTTGTAGATTAGGTATATCGATCTGATATGATGTCGAAGAGTCTTTTCTGCGCAAGGCGCACACGGGTTGGAACCTTAAAACATGACAGCCCAACCAACTAACCGGTGACAGATCAGTTAGACTTATGAATTGGAAATAATCAAATTTTATCATCGAGGAAATATGAGAGTATTAATAACCGGGGCAGCAGGGTTTTTAGGATCGCATTTATGCGACAGGTTGTTAAAGGATGACCATCAGGTCATTGGAATGGACAATTTCATCACAGGCAGCCCGGAGAATATGGCTCATCTGGCAGGTAATCCGAATTTTCTTTTTATCCGGCATGATGTTGCAAATTTCATTTTTGTGCCTGGCAGGATCGACGCCGTTCTTCATTTTGCCTCACCAGCCAGCCCCAACCCAATGTCCCCCTTTGGTTATACGAATCTCCCAATTCAAACCATGAAAGCCGGAGCTTTGGGCACACATAACACGCTGGGTGTTGCCCGGGCCCACAATGCCCGCTATCTGCTTGCTTCAACAAGTGAAATTTACGGCGATCCACTTGAACATCCTCAGAAAGAAACTTATTGGGGACATGTGGATCCCATCGGAATGCGGTCAGTTTACGACGAAGCAAAAAGGTTTGCCGAAGCTCTCACCATGGCTTACCATCGTTATCATGGTCTCAATACCAGCATCGTGCGCATTTTCAATACCTATGGGCCGCGAATGCGTCTGGATGACGGCAGGGCAGTACCCAATTTTATCCTTCAGGCATTGAACAAGGAACCTCTGACCGTATACGGAGATGGACAGCAGACACGCAGTTTTTGCTATGTGGATGACTTGATAGAGGGGATCTATCGGCTGCTGATGTCCGATGAGCACATGCCTGTAAATATAGGAAATCCAACAGAAATCACCATTCTTGAACTTGCTAAAATCATCAATGAGATCCTTCAAAATGTGGGCGGAATTCAGATCAAGGAGGATTTGCGACTGGGTGACGATCCCCAACGAAGGCGGCCGGATATTACACGCGCCAAAGAACTGCTAAATTGGTCACCTGAAATAGATCTGAGACAGGGCATAGAACTTACATATCCGTATTTCAAGAGCAAACTCAACGCCCTATGATCCTGAATAATTCCAAAGAACGCCAACGTTTTCTCCGTTTCGCAATGGTCGGCGTCATTGGCGCGGTCGTCGATTTTGGTATCCTGAACCTGCTGCTGCATTTTTCGACCCCTTATGTATTGGCAGCGGGAATCTCATTCGCCCTCTCCGCTCTCAACAACTTTTTATGGAATCGATATTGGACCTACCCCGATTCACGCAGCAAGAATGTCAGCAAGCAGTTGCTGCAATTTGGCATCATCAATCTCATTGGCCTGGCTATCCGTGTTCTTCTTCTGGGGCTCCTTGAAAATACCCTGATCGATCTGGCAGGGAGATTATTCCCTGACTTTTTCGTCACTCCGCAATTTATCGGTCACAATGCGGGTGTGGCAATCGCAATCCTTATCGTAATGCTTTGGAATTTTTTGGCCAATCGATACTGGACGTATAATGACGTCAGTAATTAACACATGAAAACATCCATTTCGGGGAAAGGACTTTAACAATGGCCTCAAAAGAATTTACCCACCGCGAGCGCATAGAAAATTGCCTGGCAGGGAAAAAACCTGACCGGATCCCCGTCGCATTGTGGAGACATTTCCCGGTGGATGATCAGGACGCAGCCACTCTGGCCAAAGCGGTGAGCCTGTTTCAAACTGACTATGACTTTGATCTGATCAAAGTGACGCCTGCATCATCATATTGCCTGAAAGGATGGGGTGTTGAGGATAAATGGAATGGACATCGACATGGAACTCGAGATTATACAAAGCGCGCCATCCATCAACCCGAGGACTGGATCTCGCTTCGCCCATTGGATCCTGATCAGGGACAGCTTGGTATGATGATCTCCTGCCTGAGAATGTTGATCGATCAATTTTCACCAGGAACACCCATTGTCCAAACCATTTTCAGCCCATTGGCCCAGGCAAAAAACCTGGCAGGCCCTCAGGAATTGCTGGTACATCTAAGAAAATATCCCGATGCCGTCATGGCCGGTCTCGAAACCATCACAGAGACTACTCTCCGGTTTATACACCGCATTGGTGAACTTGGCATCGACGGGATTTTCTATGCCGTTCAACATGCCCAATACAGCCTGCTTAACATCGAAGAATTCGACCGTTTCGGTAGAAAATATGATTTGGCAATCCTGCAGCAAATGCCGGATTTTTGGCTCAATATCGGGCACATCCACGGTGATAACATCATGTTTGAAAAACTGCTCGATTATCCTTTCCAGGTGCTCAATTGGCATGATCAGGAAACATACCCTTCCCTGGCGGAAGCACAGAGATTGTTCAAAGGCACATTGATTGGCGGGCTCCGCCAGGAAGAGACAATGATGCTGGGATCACCAGCCGACGTATTGCGTGAAAAAGCAAATGCCATCCACGCCACGCATGGAGAGAGATTTATCCTTGGCACCGGTTGTGTTCTGCCAATTACGTCTCCCATCGGAAATATTCTTGCTGCCAGGGCAGAGATTCCATAAAAGTATTATGAGTCAACCACGGATTATTGCAGGGATGGCAAAAGGGACGCGTCTTAAAGTGGTCCCTGGAAATATTACACGTCCAATAACTGATAAAGTCAAGGGTGCCTTATTCAACATCCTCAGCAATGATATTGAAGGTTGTATCTTTCTGGATCTATTTGGAGGGACCGGCAGCGTCGGCCTTGAAGCATTGAGTCGTGGAGCAGAATTTGCCGTCTTCATCGAAAAAAATCGGGCCGCCTGCACGATACTAAAGGAAAACATTACCTCAACCCGTTTTGGGGAATCGGCGGATGTTTTCCTGATGGATGCGCTTAAATACCTGCAAAAAGAACCGGATCGCCTGTTTGATTATATTTTTGTGGCCCCCCCTCAGTTCAAAGCACTTTGGAAAAAGACAATATACAGGCTTGAAGAAAACCCGCAATGGCTTGATCCGGATGGAAAATTGATTGTACAAATTGATGTTCTGGAATATGAAAAAATGGATTTATCTCATTTTACTGAGGTGGAGCAGCGAAAATACGGAGATACGTTGCTTCTTTTCTATGAAAGAAAATAATCATCCGATGTCGATGACCATTTGATCATCCGAATCATAATAAGTATGTCCGATCAACGGATGATCTCCCATGCGAAATTCCATTACTTTTGGGATAATTTGATACAGATCTTCCACCAATGGCAGCGTATCCAGGCAGGAGAACGAAATCCATTCACATTGTCCTTCTCTGGATTCGATCAAATTACCTGATTGGTATTCACCACGAAACAGAAAGATACAGATGCCGATGTCATCACTGGCATCCACCATAATATTGCCGCATAAAACAAGATCAATGTCGCTTAATCCGGTCTCTTCGAGCAGTTCCCGTTTTGCTGCTGTAAGAATATCCTCGCCATATTCCACATGACCGCCAATCCCGTTGTAACGATTGGCCCATAGCCGCTAATCCGGATGACCTTTTATCAACAATATTTTGTCAGGCTGCGTGATAAATATGAGAACACGCGGTATGACCAGGTAACGATCTTTGGAAACGCCCTGATCCTGTTTTGGCATGGGAACGTCCTTATTTAAATAAAAACATCATTCAGTTCAGCATATTGATCTACATACCGGCTGATGTAATGGAATTAATTAGCTTGCTTTCAGTTCTTTCCAGATAAAAGGAAGCTGCCCTGCACTACCCAGTTTCACATTCTTGCCTTCGATGAATGTGGCATATTCTTTCATAAATACTTCGCCAGGCTTGCGAAAATCGAATTGTTCCGGGTGATCTCTAAAATATTCACGGTGAACCCGTGTCCAGACCAGCCGCCCATCGGTATCAATATTCACCTTGGTGACACCCAGTTGAGCCGCACGTTTGAATTGATCTGCATCAACCCCTTTGGCACCTTTCAACATTCCACCGGCAGCATTGATGCGCGCCACTTCATCCTGGGGTACAGAGCTGCTGCCATGCATCACAAGTGGAAAGCCCGGCAATCTCTTTTGAATTTCTTCCAGTACGTCAAACCTGACACCTTGTGACCCGGCGAATTTGTAAGCCCCATGGCTGGTGCCGATGGCGCATGCCAGTGAATCGATCCCGGTTCGCTCGACAAATTCTTTTGCCTGATCGGGATCTGTCAGTTTCGCATCGGCTTCTGCAACAGCAACGTGTTCCTCAACGCCCCCCAGCTTGCCCAACTCAGCCTCAACGACGATACCTTTCGCATGCGCTGCATCCACTATGGATTTTGTGATTTTAATATTCGTTTCAAAGTCTTCATGGCTGGCATCGATCATTACTGAACTGTAAAAACCGCTTTCGATGGAGTCAAAACAGGTCTCGACATCTCCGTGGTCAAGGTGAACGGCAAAAATTGCATCCGGAAAGAGTTCATCGGCACCCCTGATTAATGCTTCCAGCATTGATTTATCGGTGTAGACCCTGGCGCCTTTGCTGATCTGAATGATAAATGGAGCCTGGCTGTTCAAATTTCCCTTGAAAAGCCCCATGGTTTGTTCTAAATTATTGATATTGTAGGCACCTATGGCATATTTCCCATACGCCATTTCAAACAATTTCTTGGTTGTGACAATCATTTTTAACTCCTTTATTATTGATGCAGACTGTTATTTGCAGCTCTGTGGTTTGGTTTTTCTAACTTAAGAACATGGGTACACCCAGAAAATCCCTTACACGTGGCAGATAATTTTCCACATCATAATACGCCGGAACATCAACGCGTTTTTTCCCGGCCATGATCATGCTGATCGGCACGGTAGCATATTTACCACCATGCAAACATACCATTTTACCGGTATCATTTCGTGCAATGAGTTGTATCGCAAGATTCCCATAAGATGAGGCAACCATCCGATCCAAAGAATCAGGCGCACCTGAACGCATCAAATAAGCTATTTGCTGATACATGATGTTTTCGCCTGTGCGGTTCTTGATTTCATCGGCAACAATTTCACCAATTCCGCCCAGCTTCCGATGCCCATAGGCATCAGCTTCACCGCTTTCGATGACCTCTCCGCCCTCCATGATCGCTCCTTCAGAGATCGTCATGATGGCGTAATTGGATGGATTACTTTGTTTGTCCTCCATCAGCATATTGCACAACTTCTGAATATCAAAATGAACTTCGGTAATAATTGCTCGATCAACATTCGCCAGATATGCCGATATCAGACTGGTTTCCCCAGAATTTCTTCCGAACAGTTCGACAATGCCAATCCGTTCATGGGAACCAATCGAAGTCCTCAAATTGGTTATGAACTCCACGCTACGTGTAACGGCTGTCGAAAAACCGATGCAATAATCCGTACCAAACACATCGTTATCCATCGTTTTCGGAATGGCGACCACTGGAAAGCCTTCCCGATGTAATCGGGCGGCATAGCTAAGTGTGTCATCACCCCCGATTGCAACCAGTACGTCCAATCCCAGTTTGCTAATCACCTGAAGTACATGGTCAGTGTAATCATAAGTATCTTTTCCAGAAATCTTTTTCCCCTTACTGGAATTTACGAGAAATTCCGGAATGCTTTTCCCCAAAACATTCTGGGGGTTTGTACGGGACGTGTGTAAAAACGTTCCTCCCGTGCGGTCAATGGTTCTGACATCTTCACGCGATAGAATCTTGATATTTTCTTTTTCGGTACCAGGATCGTCCGGATTATAGTTCAGCAGTCCCGCCCAACCCCTTCGAATCCCAAAGACTTCATATCCAAGCTCCAGCCCCCCCATGACGACCATTTTCATACAGGGATTTAAACCAGGAACATCTCCCCCACCGGTTAATACACCTATCCTTTTTTTCATATTATTGTCTTTATTACCCTGTCCTCATTATTTTTGGGTGCTGACTCGACTTCCAGATATGGAACTTTCAATTTTACATTGCATCCGTGATGGATGGAGGATTCGATTTCAAAACTTCCATTCACCATCTCAATTCTTTCCCGGATCAGTTTTAAACCCATCCCTTCACCTTGAGCGATGATCTGGGGGTCAAATCCTCTTCCCGTATCCTCGACCGATAAGCTGAGATTGTGCTCATCAATGATGATGTTAATATCTATGCGCAGCGTGCTCAAATTATCCCTGTTATGTTGATACGTATTCCGTAGCAGTTCCTGCACAGTTCTGAAGAGCATCGTTTCCAGGTAAGGTTCCAATCTCTTTTCCTTACCCTGGATTGTGATGCGTATATCAATTTGGTATTGTTCCTTGAATGTCTCAATATATCGCTTTATGGTCGGGAAAAATCCCAAATCATCCAGCATCATCGGCCGCAGTTCATAGATAAAATCACGAATCATTTGAAAGGTGTTCACTACGGTGCTTTTTAAATTACTCAACTCCTGCCTGGCGATATTTTGATCCATATCAAAATATTTCTGTGTAATTTCAGCCTGGATGATAAGGTTGGAAAGGACTTGAGCCGGTCCGTCGTGAATTTGTCTGGATAATCTCTGCCTTTCTGTTTCCTGTGCATCAACAACCATTTCCAGAATCGCGGCCGAGTCCATTACGCCTGAGCCGAGATTTATATTGTTCGAATCCTTCACCATGATACTGATCGTTTCAAGGAGTTTCACGGATTCGGTAAGAATCGCAATTTCGCTTTTTAATTTGTCTGTCTGGCCTCGAATGACCAGCATTTTTTGCTGGGCATCCATCGCCGTACTATATGCCTGTTGCAGATCCGCCTTGGATATCCCATCCAGATCCATCTGCATTTTTTGAATCTGTGTTGTAACAGCATTGTACCGGTGAAGGGCACTGTTTATTTCGATTTTGCTTTGCTCATATAATGAGGTTGT
>JAJFTV010000010.1 GCA_021372725.1 Chloroflexota bacterium
GCCAGGCTAAAATGCGGAGCCTGAGTGAAAAACGTTCCGAAACCAGGAAAATCTCTCATAACCCGGAGGTCAGTGGTTCGAATCCACTCCCCGCTACTGTGAAACGGCGTGAAAGCGCTGTTTTTCATTGTGCTCATGACAGCATCAAGCTTTGCGCGCTGCTCTCCAGGCCATACCCGGTTTCATAAATGCTTTTTATACTTCCAAAAACATTGTTGATCAAATTAATAATAATCTTGCCAATTTAACTTGAATATTTTATAAATCCAAGTATAATGTATACAAGTATACTGGTATTCTGGTATATCAACCATAAAGAATATTTTTTATTTCATTAATCCAAGTTGCCCTTTATCGTTATGATTTTGATCGACATTGTATTGGCAGTCAACTAACGTGGAGGAGTTATGGTTGGAGCTTCATCTCTTTTCCCTATCACAAAGCAAGCGAGTCGAACTTCTGATTTTGTATTCGAAGCCTTAAGCAAATCGATTGTCGAGGGAGAGATGAGACCCGGCCAACGCTTGCGCGAGGTCGAAATCGCGGCCGCCCTGGGAGTCAGCCGAACACCTCTCAGAGAAGCTCTCGTTCAGTTAGAGCGGCAACACCTGGTAAGACATCAAATAAACGGGGCCTATTTTATTGCTGAATGGGATAAGAAAACCTTATGGGAGGTCGCCACCCTGCGCGGCGCTCTTGAAAGCCTTGCCATCAGTCTGGCGATAAGTAATATTGATCAAGAGGATATCTCTTATCTTGAAACAGTGAAAGACAGCATGGGCAGGACGGTAAAAAATCAAGATTATGACAAATTAATCCTGCTTGATATCCAATTCCATAATTACATTTGGTCCCGTGCAGGACACATCCTCCTCCAGGAATCCCTTACTCGTATGAAGCCGCAGATTCGTTATTTCATGTTGATCACCAAACGAGGGGATGAAGAAAGTTATCCAACAACACATCGACAATTGATTAATGTTTTAAAACAGGGCGATCCAATTAAAGCAAAGGAGGCAATGCGGAAGCATATTCTAGATACAGCAGCACATTTGATTTCACAGTTGGATATTGATTGAAAACGGGTAGGTAGGCATCCACCCGTTGTGTGGCTTTCTTGTTATAGTCACCCATTTCGACTGACAGAAACCAGACTCAATCAGTGCCCATTTCTTTTCTGAAATATAACACAATCTGGTTAGCTTTTTAATCATCATCTTAAGAAAGGAACAAAGAAAATGACACTATTTGAAAAAATTGAATATCTGGCCAGGATCGAAAAAACCAAAGACCGCATGGAAAAAGCCGGGCTCGAGGTTCTCGTCATTATTGATCCCGCCAATATCAACTATCTGACCGGATACGATGCTCAATCATACTATGTGGAACAGGCTGTCGTTCTTGATATCGATGCGGAGGAACCGTTTTGGATAGGGCGCAGGATGGACATCGCCTGTGCCAGATTTACTACCTGGCTATCTCCTCAAAATATGATGGGCTATTCCGAGGACATGGTGCAATCGAGACTCAAACATCCCATGAGTTATATTGCTGGTGTGATGAACGAAAAGGGAATGGGGAAAAAGGTTATCGGAGTGGAAATGGATGCCCCCCATTTTACTCCGCGCGCATACGAAGTACTTAAGGCTGGTCTCCCTGAAGCAAAGTTCCAGGACGCACGAATGTTAGTATCCTGGGTTCGGAACATCAAATCCCCGGCCGAGATTTCTCTTATGAAGAAAGCGGGGAAAATTGTGAACAAAGTAATGCAGGCTGCCGTAGATGCAGTTCAGGTTGGAGTGAGAGAGTGCGATGCAGCAGCGGCCGTCATGCATGCCCAGGTGATGGGAACAGATGAGTATGGAGGCGACTATGCCAGTTTCGTACCGTTTTTCTGTTCGGGGGAGAAAGCCTCGGCCCCCCATCTCACCTGGACCGATGATCCCTTCCTGGATGAAACTTCCACCAACATTGAGCTTGCCGGATGCTTCAAGCGCTATCATTGCCCGCTGTCGCGCACCATCTACTTGGGTAAAAAACCACCCAAAAAGTTGGCAGATACCGCCCAATGGACAATTGATGCCCTGAACGCCGAATTGGAAACAATAAAACCAGGGGTAACCTGTGAACAAGTGGATCAGGCATGGCGCAAGGCTACTGCCCACACCAACGTTACCAAAGAATCGCGCACCGGTTATGCGATGGGGCTGGGGTATCCGCCAGACTGGGGTGAACATACTTGTTGCCTGCGGCCAGGTGATCGGACCATCCTGCAGCCCGGAATGACCTTCCATGTCATAAGCGGAATCTGGATGGAAGACTGGGGCTTTGAAATTAGCGAGAGTGCACTCGTCACTGAAACAGGATACGAACTGTTCGCCAATTTTCCCCGCAAGCTTATTGTTAAAGAGCAAACCTCCAAATAAGGAGCATGTTCATGGATCTAGATTATTTTGTCAAACAGTTGATTAACGGTCTGGCAGCCGGCAGCATCTATGCCCTGATCGCCGTGGGCTACAACATGGTCTATGGAATTCTGGGGTTGACCAATTTTGCCCACGGTGATGTTTATATGTTTGGCACCTTTGTCGCCTTATCCCTCTTGGCGGCACACGTACCTGTTCCCGTGGCGATTCTAATTGCCTGTCTGGTTGGTGGTGTGTTGGGCATATTGGTCGAACGTGTGGCATATCGCCCTGTCAGAGACGCACCGCGTGTCGTCCCCATAATTAGTGCCTTGGCGGCAGCATTAGTGCTGCGCAACATTGCCCAGCTTATCTGGGGAACCGAGACAATGCCGTTTCCAGCCCTAATTCCCGCCAAGACAGTTCACTTGGGGACGATCGAGATCAATTCTTTACAGTTGATTATTATGGCGATTGCGCTTTCACTGACCGCCATATTTGCCTTGATTGTCCGGAAAACCAAGATTGGAAAAGCTACGCGCAGTGTTTCTCAAGATATTCCGGCATCACAGCTAATGGGCATAGGTGTCAATCAAATTATTACGTATGTATATTTCGCCGGCGGCTTTTTTGGTGTGGCTGGCGGCATACTTTTTGCGATGTACTACGCGATTTGGATAGGCATGGGATTTCTGGGCACAATGAATGCGTGGATTGCTTGCATCATTGGTGGAATTGGCAGCCTGGAAGGAGCATTTACGGGGGGTATCTTGTTAGGATTATTCCAGGCATTTGCTTCAGGATATATTTCTTCTCCCTATCGGGACGCCTTGACTTACGCTCTTGTCATGATCATCCTCATCGTGAGGCCAAAAGGCATTTTCGGCCGTCAAATGGCTGAGAAGGTGTAACAATGCTCAATCGCTTGTCATCCAATCCTCAAACCACGCGGGTTATTCTGCGGGCATTGACCTATTGTTTGGGTGTAATTCTCCTGTTGACAATACCCATGCTCGTACCAAGTGCGTATACACTCCACGTTATCATCACAATTCTTATCTACATTCCGCTTGTCTTGTCTCAGAATCTGATTACAGGCTTTACAGGAATGCTCACCATGGGGCAAGCTGCCTTTTATGGCCTTGGCGCTTACACTTCCGCTTTGCTTGTGATGAAATTTGGAATTCCCTGGCCGCTCGCCTTCCTCGCAGCAGGTTTGGTCACCGCAATTTTTGGCATCGTGGTAGGAGTTCCCTGTCTGCGAGTGGGGAGCGATTATCTCACATTAATGACAATCGGTTTTGGAACCATTTTCAGCGCTGTTGCCACAAATTGGGTAGAAGTTACTCGGGGTTCCATGGGCATCCCCGGCGTACCCCCACCTTCGATTGGCCCGATCGTCATTAACACACCTCAGCAACAATATTATCTCTACCTGATCATTGCAGCACTATGTTATTTCTTCATGTACAGACTCATTCACTCACATATCGGACGCGCCTTAACGGCAATTCGCGAGGACGAAATCGCTGCCTCAACCCTGGGGATTAACCTGTCCTTTTACAAAGTAATGGCTTTCGCGTTTGGAGCACTTTGGGCAGGGTTTGCCGGAAGTATGTTGGCGCACTTTCTGTCATTTGTTGGTCCGCAAAGCTTTACACTGGACGAATCGCTTCTTCATGTGCAGATGGCTATCCTGGGTGGGCTTGGAAGCCTGCCCGGTTCAGTGTTGGGGGCAATAATTCTGGTCAGTCTGCCCCAGTTGTCTCAAGATATTTACCAATATCGCATGCTCATCAATGGAATACTTTTGCTGGTGCTTATGGCTGGGAGACCTCAGGGAATCCTGGGGAAATCCGCAGTGGTTGGGCAATCAGCCTTAAGCAAAGGTTTGAAAAGATTAAAGCCACACCATTCGGTAAAGGATAACCAATGAGAAAAATAATGTGCAGGATTACCAACAGCCGGCAGCAAAACCTGGGTTTTGAGGAGTAGCTCGATGACTTTACTGGAAGCGAAAGGCATCAGTATGCATTTTGGGGGGGTAAAAGCAATTGACTATGTGGATTTAACCGTCGATGAGGGCCAAATTATGGGGATCATTGGGCCAAATGGTTCTGGTAAAACTACATTCTTTAATGTTCTCACCGGACTATATAAGCCAACCTCGGGTCGCTTCCTGTTCGGGGGAACAGATATCACCAATTGGCCTCCCCATCGAATTGCCCAGGCGGGAATCGGCAGGACATTTCAAAACATCCGCGTTTTTAAGAACACCTCAGTTCTGGAAAATGTTCTGGTTGGAGAGCACACCAAACTCCAGGCCACATTCTTGGGCGCATTATTTCGAAGTCCGGCACAGAAAAAAGATGAAGAAATTGCCCGAAAGAAAGCCATGGAACTACTGGACTTCGTGAAGCTTTCGGATAAGTTCAATGAATTTTCAGCAAATCTGGCTTATGGGGAACAACGTCGCTTGGAAATTGCACGGGCCTTGGCGAGCCAACCCAAACTCTTGTTGCTCGATGAACCTACAGCCGGGATGAACCCCAGCGAGGCTGATCAAGTAATACAACTCTTCCATAAGATTCACGAGCTGGGAATTACCATCATTCTGATCGAACATAATATGCAGGTGATGATGGGTACTGCCGAGCGGATCATAGCCTTTGATGCCGGAGTAAAAATTGCTGAAGGCACCCCGAAGGAAATCCAATACAACGAACGAGTGATCCAGGCCTATCTTGGAGAGGAAGAATAACCGTGTTACGCGTTACCGATCTTCACACATACTATGGACATGTCCATGCCTTAAGAGGGGTGTCTCTGGAAGTCAAAGAAGGCAGCATTGTCACGCTCATCGGAAACAACGGGGCCGGCAAGAGCACACTTCTGAAGACAATCTCCGGTTTGGTGCGCCCCTCCTCCGGCACAATCGAACTTCTGGGGAAGCAAATCGAAACGTCTTCCTGTGAAGAAATAGTAAAAATGGGTATCTCCCAGACACCGGAAGGCCGGCGGGTATTTCCTCGCTCTTCAGTGCTCGAAAACCTGGAAATGGGAGCTTATACCCGCAAAAACGTTCGGGCTGTACGCACAGACGCAGAAGCCATGATGGATAGATTCCCGATCCTGAGAGAACGAAGAAACCAACTGGCAGGAACCTTAAGCGGGGGGGAACAACAAATGCTGACAATTGCGCGGGCTTTGATGTCTCGTCCGAAGTTGCTCATGTTGGACGAACCCTCTCTGGGATTGATGCCTACGTTGGTCAAAGAGGTATTTAAGATCATCCAGGAAATCCGCGCCGAGGGAACGACCATCCTTCTGGTAGAGCAAAATGCACGAAAAGCTCTGGCAATTGCCGAATATGCTTACGTTATCGAAACCGGTAAAGTTGTATTGGAAGGACCTGCAAATCAGATACGAGAAATGGACCAGGTCAGAAAAGCGTATTTAGGTGAGTATTAATTCCGTCTGAGATTTACTTCTGGGCTTTGTTTCCAAAACCCTGAAAAAGGAGGCGCTGTGTAAATCATTGAACAAGAACATGGATTTTATCTCTACTTCGTCAGGGATCCATGATCCCCTTCCATAAAAAAGTTTTTCCAGGAGGATAAAATGTACAAGCAAAAAATGGTTACGATATTTATTAAATCAGCGGCTTTGATCGCCTTGACATTCCTTGCAGCATGCACACCTGCTGCTACGGCAACACCCATCGCAGTCACTATTGAAGCTCCAACCACCGCCTCAGTTGAGTCCCCCACTCTTCAGCCCACAGCGAGTACTGAGCCGCTTGTGATCGGAGTGGCTGCTCCAATGACGGGTTCCAGTGCCGATTATGGACTTCAAGTGACACGCGGAATTCAATTGGCAATGGATGAGATCAACGCAAAAGGTGGAGTGAATGGCCAAACTCTTACCATGAAAGTCTGTGATGACCAGTGCGATCCTCAACAGGCCGCTGCTTGCGCCCAAAAGCTTGCCAGTGACACGACCGTTTTCGCCGTGTTAGGGCATATTTGCAGTAGTTGTACTTTGGCCGGCGGGCCAATCTACGAAGCAGCCGGTATGACCGTGATGACGGTGAATTCGAGCAACCCTACGATTACCGAACAGGGTTGGACGCGCATGTTCCGCAGTACGCCTACCGATGCCCAACAAGGAGTGGCAATCGTAGATTTCGCTACCAAGAATTTAGGATTGAGTAAGATAGCGATCATCTATAGCAACGACGATTATGGTTTAGGGTTAAAAGAGACTGTCACAACGGAAATTACCAAGGTGGGTGCCAGCACTGTGGCTACGGAGACCTTTATCACTGGCCAGGATAAGGATTTCAGCCCTCAGTTGACAAAGATTGCCCAGGCCAATCCAGAGGTACTCTTAATCCTGGGGCAATATGCTGAAGATGGCTTGATTGCCAAGCAACGCGTGGCAGCAGGCTTGGGTGACATTCCCATCATCTTACCCGCTGGAGCCCAGCACCAGGAATTCATCACTCTGGGAGGTGAAGGGGCAGAAGGGGCTTACGTTGCTGTTTTCTATAATCTGTCCAAAGATACTCCTGAAAACCAGGCTCTCATTCAGAAGGTGGCAGACAACTACGATGGAGCGCAACCTGGTGAACAGGTTCCCTGGGGCTATGATGGGGTTTATATCTTTGCCCAGGCAATCGAGATGGGAGCAACTAAAGAGACGATGCCTGAATTCCTGCATAAAGTCGATTATGCCGGGTTAACCGGACATATCGCCTTCGATGAAAAGGGGCAAGTCCTCCCCATGTCAGGCGATATTGAAGTCGTAGAAAATGGCCAATTCGTTACCTATACCCCATAAGACAGGTCATTATCGACCAACATTACATCCGTTGCAGGGGCTGTCTCAAAAGTAAAATTCACTGGTGAGAATGTAGAAAAAGGTACAGTAACGAATCCTTTTTCACGTCACCCCTGTATCCCCGCCCCCATGCTGGAGCGGGGATTTTTATCCTTAGAGCACATCCAAAGTAGCTGTCCATTCGTTTGGGACAGCCGCTGCAACATGGGGACAACCAAATTTGGCAGATCACGAACCCATAAATCACAAACTCCAATTAGAGATATTAACACCTGAGTATCCCAAATTAGTATCCTGAATAATGCAGATTCGGGATAAAGGAAAACTTTCATTCACACTATAATAAGAGATAGAGCAGCACAGGCGCTTCCCCACTAACTTTATCACGGGCGAAATCACCCAGATTGGAGATCCTGACAATGGATTGTTTCTGTCAATCGCTGTCAAAGATCTTCTCGCCAGCCCTGATGGGTACCTTTATCCGGTTTTCTGCCGGGGGAACAGGACAGGACCAGCGCTCATTATAAGCACAATAGGGATTGTAGGAATAGTTGAAATCAATTAAAAACTTGTTTTTGTTCGTGAGTCAGGGGGCTTTGGTTATGGGTTCTGAAGAAATCATCTTTATCCTTACGAAATCGAGTAAGCTGGTTCATTTTTTCTCCTTATTAGTCACTAATAATTAGATGTAATAAACCACCTAAAAATTACCTATTAAATCTTATTCCATAATACTTTTACCATCCCAATACATTCTTTCATAAAAAATTTGTCTATACGCATGTCGATCAATTATCGCTGCATGTCAGGCAGACAAGAACCATCGTTCCATGGTTTGGCTGATTTGCATGACGTGTCACATAAATGGCACGGATTCAGAATTTTGACTCATAACCCGCAGGTCAGTGGTTCCCTGGGCTGACCGCCACATCGTCCCGATGTCCTTCGAGAGGGCAGGCGAATCCAACCTCCGCTAGAGACCTGGGAAACCAGCCCCTCTTATTCGCATTCTGACTGTCACCGGTTTTGAATAATATCTGATCACTACTTCAAGAAATCCTCACACAACCAAATTGTCACTTCCGGACATTCTCCAGCGACTTCCTTAATGTAGCTACAATTAAACTGACGCAAAGGAAAACGTATGGAAAAGACAGTCACAAAGTACAAAGACCCGGAGGAATCACTCAAGGCGCAAAACGTGACCATGCCTTTGGAAAAAACAAGCCCTGACTTCTCCGAGCTTTACCGCAAGCATGTCAACCCGGTCTATTACTACTTGTTAAGCCGGGTCCGCAACACAGCCGATGCTGAAGACCTGACTTCCCAAACCTTCATTACTGCACTGGAAAATATGCACCAGCTCCGCGACCCGGACAAGTTCACGCCGTGGTTGTTCAGGATCGCCCGCAACAAAGCCATGGACTACTTCCGACGGGCTCGCAGACGCCCGACGCAGGATTTCAACGAAGAATTGGACCAATCCCCTTCAATCCTCAAGCAAGATGACAGGCTGGAGCAGGATCGAATGATCGAACTGGAACAGCTCATCGCCGGACTCAAACCCATCGAGCAGGAGTATATCAGATTGAGGCTTATCGCCGAATTGCCCTTCGCGGAGATCGCGTCAATCCTTGGAAAATCCGAATCCCGCATCAAAAAATCTTATTACCGGCTCCTGGAGCGCCTTCAAGCCCAGGTGGAGTGAAAAATGAACAACTTTACCCCCTTCGAAAACAAAATTCGTGAAACCTACCATCTTTCAGAGATGGACCCGGCCTTTTCAACCCGCCTGGAACGCGACTTGAAAGTCCGCAAGGCGGAACTTTCTCAACCTGCCCGCAAGGCGAGCCCGTTCCACTGGGCGTATGCGCTGACTCCGCTAGCGCTATTGGTGGTAATGGTCTTCGCCATCGGACCCAATACGGTTTGGGCCCAGATACAGCAATGGTTTGACTACTTGCCTGGTGTAGGCCTGGTGGATTCGAATACTCAGATCATGCTGCTCGAAGCGCCCCAGCAGATGGAACGGGAAGGTGTCTTGCTTGAAATTGACAAAGGTATCTTCTCTCCCGCAAAATCCGTAGTCCAATACAGTTTTTTCAACGTGCCGGGTCCTGATTTCCATCCGGACATGCAACTCGTGCAGTGCTCTGAAGGTGCTTACCTTGAAACGGCAGATGGCCACCGCTATGTTGAGATTCAGCGCGGAGAGTTCGAAGGCTTGCCGGCGGGAACAGAAACCGCGACCCTGGTTTTCCCTTGTATTCCCAACGTACTCCTCGGCTCTGCACCTGAAAACTGGCGCGTGAATCTTCACCTGGTGCCGGCTTCTGCGGAAGCCATGGCCAACCTGGAATTGGACGTGCTGCCTGTTGAGCAAGAGGCACAACCGACCGAACTCGCCACCGAGCCAGAAACCCAGTCTCCGGAAACTCAGCCAGACACATTGCCTGCCAGTGCGGAGCCTGTACCGGATGGCATTCAGGTGAAAGCGGTCATCCCCGTAGAGGACAGTCTCATCCTGTTGGGTAGCTATGCCATCCCACCCGAAATAAGCGAAGCACCCTGGCTTTTTGAAGGTTCAATCGAACTCAAGGATTCACTCGGGAATCCAATCGGAACCCGTGCCCCCGAAGACTACCAATCCCTGGTCAATAGTCTGGGTGGAGATCCGTC
>JAJFTV010000015.1 GCA_021372725.1 Chloroflexota bacterium
GCCGTTGATCTTCTCATGGACTTGAATAATACCGTTCAACAGTGCTTGGGGAGTGGGAGGGCAGCCCGGGATGTAAACATCAACCGGAAGGAATTTATCGATACCTGATACTACGCTATAACCTTCCTTAAAAGGGCCACCGCCATTTGCACAGGCTCCCATTGAAAGTACATATTTCGGTTCAGACATTTGGTCATATAGACGTACAATTTGCGGGACCATCTTTTTCGTGACCGTTCCGGCAACAATCATCAAATCAGCCTGACGTGGACTGGCACGCATCACTTCCATCCCAAAGCGGGCAGAATCAAACCGGCTGGCTGCCAGCATGATCATCTCGATTGCACAACAGGCCAGGCCAAACATCATCGGCCACACAGACCTGCTTCGAGCCCAGTCATAAATCCTGTCCAGTGTTGTAATGGCAACCTGACTCTGTAATTCAGGCGGTATTTCAATACCAGGTTTATTAAAACTTTCGTATGTCATGTCAAATTCCTTTTCAGGAGAATGAATTTGTATCATTGTAAGTAAATACCGGGCAACTTTCTTATTGTAACACTCAGCCGGAGGTTGTCAACAATATTATTAAACAAAATATCCTTTATTTAATCCAGTGCTTCAAGATATAATTCTTGTATGCCGTCTTTCAAAGAGAGAATTCTTGACAACATCCTCCGCAATCAGGTTTCCAGTGTACCCGAATTAAGCCATATTTTGGGCATCAGCAAACCTGCCGTGCAGTACCACATTCAAAATTTGCTCCTGGAAGGTGAGATTGAACCGGTTGACCAGATGAAATCATCCACATCAAGGGGAAGGCCGGTCAACTATTACAGGATTGCGGAGAACCGCCAACCGGACAATCTCGCCATTCTTGCAGATACTCTTTTGTCACAATTCCTTGCTTCATCCACTTATATGCAACCTTCAGACGAAAAAATAGCTGCGCTTGCCAGAGCCATGGCGGGTACAGAAAATAAATCTCAGTCATTTATCAAACAAATCGACCATTGTATAACTCGATTGGGTATATTGAATTACCAACCTCATTGGGAAGTAACCCGCAATGGCTCCCGAATTCATCTGCGAAACTGTCCTTATGCCCGCATACTGCCATCTCATCCTGAACTTTGCAGAATGGACCAAATCATGTTGGAAAGCATGCTGGGTATACCGGTGCAAATAAACCAGTTATGGAAAGACCACCCTGAAACAAGAACCGGTTGTGAATTTTTCTTCACCCGCTGACAGCAATTTCTTTATTTTTCCCACGCATCCTGGCTGCAATCACCAGAGCAATCATCAACAAAACCAATCCACTCCAGTCAAACAACATAAAACGTTCGATGCTTTTTCTTATGGTCATATTTGTGCTGTCCATTGTGATGTAAAGCAAACTTTCACCCAATCCACCGATGAACTGCATGATGACAGCTTCTATAAGGGATGTAAAATTTCGGACAGGATTTAGCAATGCGAAAAAGTACGGGATATTCCACATCAGAAAGAGGATCCCCAATGCCTGGATTACTATTCGCCCCGTGGTTCCGGATAATTCGAATGAAGGTGCGTATTGTTCTGGCGAAAAGAGAAATACAACAGCACACTGGACGTTGAAAAAGAAAACGATGATGACCGGAATTCGCGCCCACCAGCAAGATAATCGCCAATTTTTCATCTGTTCCCCACGCGGGGATAATCATATCATTATCTGTGGACACCTTTTGTAAAAACCGGTCAAAACATCGTTCCACCTGATAAAATTATCCCATGCATAAGGCAAATTCAAATCTTTTGAACGAAATCCTTGAAACTGTACCGGATGGATCGATAGAGAATATCGTTATCGGAAAGCACTGGACGGCCGTAAGTTTGTATATCAAAAATACACGTCTCTGTGGCCTTGCCTCCACCATCCAAAATGAGAGTCCCGGTTGGGATGGCCATTTCAAGGCGGTATCCAAACCGGCAAATGAAATATCTGCAAAATTACTTGCCTCAAAGCTTTCCGCCCAGCATAATGCGGGGCATACCGCGTTGTCAAGCATCGCCGCCGCCACGTTAAACGCGCTCCTTCAATATCCATTCAGTGGGAATTTGACCGACAATAGCTTGCCTTTCAAAATCATGGAATGCAACGCTGAAGATTTGATAATCCGGTATGGTAAGGATCGTCATATCGCAGTCATCGGACATTTTCCCTTCACCGACAGGATAAAATCTGCAGCCGGGCATCTGGATGTACTCGAATTTGACCCAAAACCGGGAGATTTACGCGCAGACGCCGCTCCGGATGTGATCCCAAAAGCGGATGTGGTCGCCATCACCGGCATGACGTGGATTAATGGTACGCTGGAGAGTCTGCTCACACTCTGCGCGCCCTCTGCCGTAGTGCTCGTTCTGGGCGCCAGCACTCCGCTTTCACCGGTTTTATTTTCCCGTGGTATTCACTATCTTTGCGGAGCCTTGGTCAAAGACATCGACCCCGTTATGCAGGCAGTAGCGAATGGATTGGTTTACCGGCAAATCATTCCTGCCGGCCTTCAGCTCATTACAATTCATCGTCAAGAGATAA
The DNA here is from genome assembly GCA_021372725.1 of Chloroflexota bacterium. Lineage (GTDB taxonomy): Bacteria > Chloroflexota > Anaerolineae > Anaerolineales > Anaerolineaceae > JAJFTV01. The sequence continues at coordinate 2,579 of JAJFTV010000015.1, forward strand.
CTCAACAGGATAATCCATACTCATGAAAGAAATTGACCGGAAAATCATCGAATGGCACAACCAGAATAAAAATATTGCTATCGCAACATTGGTAAAAGTATACGGATCCGCGCCTCAACCGCTTGGGGCGAAAATGGCCATCACGGAAGATCTGGAGTTTACCGGTTCCGTCAGTGGGGGTTGTGTGGAAGGAGATGTCATCGAACAGGCGCAGCAGGTAATCAAATCATCTTCGCCCAAATTGATCGGGTACGGGATCAGTGATGATTCGGCCTGGGGCTTGGGACTATCCTGCGGTGGGACAATCGAGGTTTTTGTGGAACCGTTTACCAGCCTTCACGAAAAAATTATCGAATTACAGCATAACCATGATTTGTTTGCCGTGATCACCGTCTTGAATGGAAACCGAATTGGCGAAAAGCAAATCGTCTTCCCCGTGGATCTAACGGATGACGAGGATAAAGGGCTGGTCCTGCACCCCGGCATCCGGGATATGGCGTTTCGGGTGTTTCAAAACCAAAAAAGCGAAAAATTCGATGTCAGGCTGGAGAATGAAGAATGTCAGATTTTTTGTGAAGTAATCTCACCACCAGCGCGATTGATCATTATTGGGGCAGTCCACATCGCCATGCCGTTGGTGGAGCTTGCCCGGCTGATGAACTTTTCAACAGTCATCGTCGATCCACGTTCCACATTTGCCAACCGCGACCGTTTTCCAACCGTTGATCAAATTGTTGTTGGATGGCCGGCGGAAGAACTCGAGAAACTGGAGATCGATGAGAACACCTTCATTGCCTTCATCAGTCATGATGAAAAGTTGGATGTTCCTGCACTTCAAAAAGCGCTGAACAGCAAGGCTCGCTATATCGGGGTATTGGGCTCCAGAAAAACACATGCCGGGCGGGTTGAAAAACTGCTCGAACTCGGCGTTTCAGCCGAAGCCCTGGCACGCCTTCATGCTCCAATCGGACTGGATATTGGTGCAAGCGGGGCACAGGAAATCGCCCTGGCCATCATGGCAGAGATGATTGCCATCCGAAACGGCAAATTCTTCCCTAGCAAACCCTGATCACGTGACAGCACGGTATGTTTCAAATTCATCCAGACGTGTAGTTATGGTCATAATTCCTTTGATTAAGGATTCTACGTGTGAATCGTGCTCAAAATTTCCTGGCATCCATCATAAATGAGATCGCAACCTATCTCGAAATGGTCATCATTGCAGTCTAGATATGATTCTGTCTTTCTGGTCTTCAGGTAAATTGAACGACTGCATTATGTCAGGATTCCCATGGCAGGGATGGCCTTTATCCATGCCATCCCTGCCATGCAAACTCCATTATTGCAGATATTTGTCGAACCAACGTAAAATGTGGTTCAAACGGCAAATACGCCGGTCAGTTCTGCCCATGCGTGAGAGACCGTGAGGTTCTTCAGGAAATCTTACCATTTCCGTATCAATCCCCAAACGTTTCAGCGCCACAAAAACCTGCTCTCCTTGTTCAATGGCGCATCGTAAATCCATTTCGCTGTGTATGACAAGTGTAGGTGTTTTCGCATTCCCAAGATATTTCGCTGGTGAGTTATCCCACAAGTTTTCAATACTTACGAATGGCGGGATGTTTCCAAATTCCTGTTCAAAGACAAAACCCATATCGCTGGAACCCCACATGCTGATGAGATTGCTGACACAGCGTTGGGTCACGGCCGCCTTGAAGCGATCGGTGTGACCGATAATCCAGTTGGTCATATAACCACCATAACTGCCACCCGTCACACCCATGCGGTCTGTATCGATATATGGTTTTTGCGCCACCAGGTTTGTGAAAGCCATTAAATCCTCAAATGCAGGCGTACCCCAGTTATTGGTGATCGCTTTGGCATGTTCGGTCCCATAGCCCTTTCCGCCGCGCGGGTTCGAGAAATAGACCACATACCCTTGCGCTGCAAAATAACAGAACTCATGCATCATCAGATTGCCATACATGGCCCATGGGCCGCCGTGGATTTCGAGAATGGACGGATATTTTTTGTTGGGATCAAAATCCGGCGGGGTCATGATCCAGCCTTGCAAGTCAGAACCGGAAGGGCTCTTGAACCAGACTTCTTCCACCTTGCCCAATTCAACCCCGGAAAACAGTTCTTTGTTAATGGAGGTAAGTTGTCGAGTCTTGTTATTTTCTACATCATGGATAAAAACTTGCCCAGGGTCGTAGGTCGTTCCGTGAAAATAGCTATAACTGGATTGGGTGCGGTCAAAACACAGACTGCCAACATCACCTCCAGGGCCGATGACATCACTTATCGCGCCGGTTTGTATAGCAATCTTCTTGATCAACGAGCTTCCTTTTTCACAAATCCGGAAATAGATTTCCTTTCCATCCGTTGACCAAATCGGAGGTCTGGCTTCTGTACCACCCAGATCATTCCCCACACCGTCAGCAACATCGTAATCGAATTCGCCCGTCAGGTTTTTTGCTGCCTGTTTGCCGCTTGCCGGAACAATCCACAATTTCGTACTTTCATACATTTTCCCTTCGTCCTCAGCTCCGTAGTAAGCGATCCATCTACCATCCGGTGAGAAAACTGGCGCATTCTTTGTTCCGCGTGGTGTCGGGATTTTTGTAAACTCACCCCCCTCTGCGGGCATGGTATAGATATCGATTCCGTAGGGATCCATATCCGGGTCAGGCATCCGGTTTGAAATGAAAACGATTTGTTTTCCATCCGGTGACCAGGCAGCCTCGGTTTCATCGAATATTTCGTGATCTGTTATCTGTTTCATCTGGCGGGTTTTTACATCCACATCCCAGATATGTGCCCGTTCTTGTGGCAAAAAACCATACCCATCCAACTTATAGGTAAGACGTTTTATATGGCGGGAAACCACCCCTAACTTTTTCTTTTGTTCATCTTTCTCACGTTCCAATACTTCCGTATCAAACTTTATCCCACCAAACAGGATTCTTTCCCCATTGGGTTTCCAGGAAAAGTCGGTTATGGCTCCCTTGAACTCAGTTAATGCACTGGCTTCACCGCCGAAAACCGGTAAAAGGTAGATTTGAGGTGGTTTTTCTTTATCACCACGATTGGATAAGAATGCGATCCAGTTTCCATCGGGCGACCATTGAGGCGATGAATCGCTCTGATCGCCAAATGTGAATTGGTGTTGAATTCCATCCTTTACCGATGCCATAAATAGATTGGAATACTGCTTCTGTGTCACCTGATCGATACGCTGCAATGAAAAAATGACGTGTTCACCATCCGGGGAGAGACGCGGATTAGTAGGTGACTGGATACGATACAAATCTTCTGCTGTTATTTTTCTTTTCCCGGTCATAATATCCTCTGTGGCAAAGTTTGAAATTCGATCATTTGAAATAATTGGTCTGGGCTGCAATCGCATCCAGCTCGATTTTAAATCCGTAATGCAAATCACGGGTGGGTACAACTGACCGTGCGGGTCGGTGATCGCCGAAAAATGAGCCATAGACTTCATTCACTTGATCCCAGAACTCGATGCCGGATACATATACGGTTGTCTTCAAAACATGGTTCCTGTCACTGCCGGCGGCTTGTAGTATTGCTTCCAAATTTTTCAATACCTGGAGCGTCTGTTTCTCTATCGTGCCGGTTTGTTTCTCACCGGTGGCTGGATTAACGGGCAATTGCCCTGAAACATAAACAAGCCCTTCGTGGATGATTGCCTGTGAATAATGTCCGGCCGGTTTGGGAGCATCCTGGGTAAAAACTGGTTCCATAGTCATCCTTTCTGCTTCTACTTTTACAATTTCAACCGATTTGAAAATGGGCTACACACTTATTAAAAGGGATGCCGGTCGGCATCCCTTTTGTATGGCTTCAAAAAGATAAATATTTCATGGTTTCACAATGAGGCAAGGCCAGCCAACCCGGCTTGTAACAATCGGATGGTGTTTTTCAATGGATTAATCCTCCCAGCGTATATCAGCAGTATTCTCATCCCCGAGCCACGTGATGAATTCGGCCAACAATCGCCCCGCGCGTTCGATATCCTTCATACTCACGGTCTCAACAGGGGTATGCATATAACGAAGCGGAATACTCAAGACCATGGTCGGCCTTCCGCCGCGCGCCACCTGTAATGCATAGGCATCCGTCCCGGAATGACCGGCCATCATTTCAACCTGGTACGGAATTTCCAGTTCGTCGGCAATCTCTTTGAATTTTTTATACATCCACGGATGGATATTGGGGCCCATTCCCAACACCATACCTTTTCCCAGATCTGCAATGCCCTTTTCACTGGTTCCGGGCCCTTTGGCGTGCGTTACATCGATGGCAATTCCCAACGTGGGTTCCAAACCAAAAGCTGAAGTCATGGCACCTTTCAGTCCTACCTCTTCCTGAACGGTTGCAACCGCCCATACGTCCCACTGGTGAAACCGCTTCTTTAGAATTTCAAGACAGCAGGTAATCGCAGCAACGGCTGCTCGGTCATCCATGGTATGTCCGCTCAAAATGTCATCGCCAAGTTCCAATGGCATCTGTCCAAAGGTGACCAGGTCGCCGGCACGAACTTTTTTAGCCACCTCAGCCGCTTCCAGACCAACATCCACATAGAGCTTGTCCAAACCCATCGGTGTACCGGCTGGATGTCCTTCGACGAGTCGATCTGGAGGCTGCACAACCACGCCTTTAAGGATTTCTCTTCCGTATACCGTTACAGGCTGGCCGGGCATTACACGGGGATCCACCCCACCCACATCAGTGATTCGCAAGAATTCCCCATTAATACCGGTAACAATTAACCCGATCGCATCCATGTGCCCGGCCAGCATAACGCTCTTGCGGGGTGCAGTTCCGCTGCCCTTTTTCAACCCTTCCAGGCTGCCCAATGGACTGACATGGGTTTCATCAACAAGCCCTGCCCATCTTTTTTCAATAATTTCACGTACCGGTTTTTCATGGCCTGAAAGACCAGGCGCTGTGATCATTTCCTTTAAGAAAGATTTCGTTTCGCTCATCCTGATGCCTCTCTCAGTCCAAATTCACCGGTTGGCTGGCCAGCTCAACGGTCAACTTTACACAATTCAGAACGTCCTCATAATCGACCATTTCCGAGGGCGTATGTACGTAACGTGTTGGAACCGAGATACAGCCGGCCGGGACACCGCCTCGTGTCAGGTTGATTGCTCCACCATCGGTTCCTCCGGCGGTGATCACTTCGAATTGATGTGGGATGTCCAATTTGACCGCTGCTTTTTCCATCCAGCTCACTACGCGTGGATCCACCACCAACGATGAATCTTTGACCTTGATCGCAGGACCGTTTCCCAGCTTAACATCATTGAAAGCGCCTTTTGGCGTATCGATAGTGGGGGTCACATCGATGGCGAAACCAATTTCCGGATCGACAGAATAGGCGGATGTAGTAGCACCACGCAGACCAACTTCTTCCTGGGTGCTGAACACAAAATAGACTTCGTTTACAGTGGATTTCATGTCCTTCAACGCCTGGGCCATAATCGCCGTGGCAATACGGTCATCCATCGCCTTGGATACCAGCCGTTTACCTAAATCCTCGAAGGGGCGGTCAAATGCGGCAACGTACCCAACCTTGACCGGGCAGTCCTTAATACTTGAGGCGCCCATATCGATATACATTTTGTCCAGGGTGGGTTTTTGGATGCCAAAGAATTCGCCAAAAGTACCGAATTCTATGGAGATGACACCCACCGATCCATTCATAAATCGAACGCGTGAACCAACACAGGTCAATGGGTTAATCCCACCCACCGCTGCAAAACGGACAAAACCATTTTCATCAACGTGAGTAACCATTACGCCAATTTCGTCCATGTGACCTGAAATCATGATGCGTTTGTTCGAGTCTGTTTTAACGCCTTTGCGAACGATCAGATTGCCCAGATTGTCAATGCGGATTTCATCTGCATACGGTTCAACCTCTTTACGCAGGATCTCTCGTATATTATGTTCGAATCCAGATGGACCAGTTGTTTCCACTAACTTTTTGATCAGCTCTTTCATATCGTAAGCCTCCGGAATTTTTTATTTTGCATAGATTCGGTATTGTTATTGGATGACCCATGCATGAAATTTGGATTATCCGCTTTTTTTCTATAACAATTTTACTTCCAAAAATGCCCCGCGATCAAACGGAAAGGCATCTTTCTTTCAGCAATTCAAACAAGCGTGTGTTTCTTTTATTCGTTTGATTATTATTGATCGCAATCGATATCGCTTTTCGACTGCCTACCAGCACAACAATTTTCCTGGCCCGGGTAATGGCAGTATAGATCAGATTGCGCTGGAGCATAATATAATGACTCTTGATCACCGGCAGTACCACCACCGGGAATTCTGAGCCCTGTGATTTATGAATGGAAATTGCATAAGCCAGTTGCAGTTCATCGATCTCATTGAATTCATAATGGATGATTCGTCCGTCAAAATTCACATCCATCACCTGCTCTTCAGGATCGATCCGTACAATCTCCCCAATATCGCCATTGTAGACCAGTTTGTCATAATTGTTGCGAAGCTGCATAACACGATCTTTTTCCCTGAAAATTCGTTCCCCGCTTTGATGCTGGTTACTGCCTGGCCGGAGTGGATTTAAAGCATGTTGCAAACGTTGATTGAGAGCTGTTACACCGGCCGGTCCCCGATACATGGGGCTGAGAACCTGTATTTCGTTTGGACTAATACCAAACTTGCCAGGCAAGCGATGAACGACAATATCGACAATCCAGTCTTCGCTTTTCTGGCTGTCTTCCATCGAAAAAAGGAAAAAATCTTCTGCATCGCCTGGAAATAGCGGGCTTTTGCCCTGGTTAATGAGATGAGCATTTTCGATGATGTAACTGTTCTCCGACTGCCTGAAAATATGTGTTAGTCGTTTCATCGGGATGACACCGCTTTCAATCATATCCCGCAAGACGTTACCGGCTCCCACAGATGGCAATTGATCGGCATCCCCAATAAAAAGGACATGGGTTCCATCGGCAACGGCATCCAACAAACTCTTCATCAACAGAAGGTCCACCATGGATGTCTCATCGATGATCAGCAAATCGGTTTCGAGGGGATTGGATCTGTTGCGGAGGAAGGCATCGTTTTTGGGTGAGTATTCCAACAGCCGGTGAATGGTCAATGCCTCAAGTTTGGTCGCTTCTGACAGTCGCTTGGCTGCCCGCCCCGTAGGTGCTGCCAACAAAACTGTATTTTCGAAGGATTGAACATATTGAATGATGCTGCCAGTGATGGTACTCTTTCCGGTGCCCGGCCCGCCCGTGAGGATGCTGACTTTATTCGTAAACACCATCTTGACAGCTTCTGACTGTTCGCCAGTAAGCTCAAATCCCATTGACAGGCTTTTCTGGGCCGCGTTTTTCCAGTCCACGGCCGATAAAAACCCCAATGAATCCTTGCCGGTGGTCATCAGACGAAACAGATCTTCGGCTACAGCCATTTCAGCCTGATAATAGTAAGGCAGGTATACAGTTTGATCATCGCCGAGCAGCGCTTTCTTTTCGAGCAAATCAGTAATTTGCTGATCGCACAATTTAGGAGTCAGATGGATGAGCCCTGAGCAGGTTTCAATCAACTGCTGTCTTTCGGCATAGCAGTGCCCTTCCTGGCTCATGGTTTCGAGCGCATAGACTAATCCGGCCTGTATGCGGACGGCCGAATCATTGGCAATACCCATCTCCAACGCAATCTTGTCTGCCGTGACAAATCCAACCCCGTTGACATCCCGTATCAATTGATATGGATCCCGTTTGATCGTCTTGATGGCATCCTGCCCATAAAATTTGAATATCTTTACCGACAGCGCAACGCCCACGCCATACTTTTGCAGGAAAAGCATGACATCTTTGATTTGTTTTTGTTCCTGCCACGAATTTCGGATCTGGCTGGCCCGCTTTCTGCCGATCTTTGGAACCTCGATCAGTCTTTCCGGTGTGTTATCCAAAATTTCCAGTGTATCCTCACCAAAATAATCGGTGATCCGTTCAGCGGTGACTTTACCAACCCCCTTCAGCAAACCGCTGCCAAGGTAACGTTTGATAGCGGTGACTGTTTGTGGAGGTCGGATACGATACGAAGCAATCTCCAACTGCCGCCCGTATTGCGGGTGATTTGTCCAGGTTCCGGTGACAGATAAAGTCTCCCCCAACTGAATACCGGGCAGTAACCCCACTACCAGGATCTGGTTTTTGCTGCTTTTTTCTCTTAATTTGGCGACTGTATATCCGTTATCGTCATTTTTATAGGTGATTGATTCAACAACACCCTCTGTATCGATCATCGGTATTAACGGCAGTTCATTCATCATGACATTCCAGTGACCTGATTATACACAGACAAACCTGGATGAGTCAGAAATTGTATAGACAGTTCCACCACACCGGTCACTTCACTATGCTATAATC
>JAJFTV010000021.1 GCA_021372725.1 Chloroflexota bacterium
GTAGAAGAGCACCGTATCGCCCTTGCGGATCGTAAGCCCGCATTTCTTCAGTTCATCCTCGATTTTTTTCTTCCCAAACTGGGTCTTCTGGGGGATATCACTCACATTCAGACAAATAGCGGATGTAATGCATTTGTCCAGGGCCAACTGATCAATGGACTCGGCCTTGGGATCTCGCGAAAGATGGCTCACCGCATCAATATGGGTCGGACCGTGATCGCAGAACATGATGCCTCTCGTCTCGTAGGAAAACCCGGTTCCGAGCTGTCGCTTGCACTCATCGTGAGACAGATGGGTCCACACAACCGTCTTCAGGTGTCCGGGATAGACAGGCATCCCTTGATAAATCTCCTGTGAAAGATCGATGATTTTATCCTTGAACATGATTCAGCCTCCTATAATAAATAATCTCATTACTTTAAAAGTTCCCGCGATATGATCAGCTTCATGATCTGATTGGTCCCCTCGTAGATCTGCGTGATTTTCGCATCCCGCATCATCCGCTCAAAGGGAAATTCCGTCATGTAACCATACCCCCCCGCAATCTGGAGCGCATCGGTCGTGACCTTCATCGCCGTGTTGGACGCGACCAGCTTGGATGCCGCAGAAAGATAGCTTCTGTTGGGATTGTCTTCGTCAATCAACTGCGCGGCCTGGTAAACAAGGCTTCTGGCCGCGTCGATTTCCGACGCCATATCCGCCAGCATCCAACCGATTCCCTGGAAATTGCCGATCGGCTTTCCAAACTGAACTCTCTCTTTTGCATACTTGATGGCATGCTCCAGGGCACCCTTAGCGACTCCGCAGGCCTGTGCACCGATGACGGGTCGCGATCGATCCAGCGTTTGCATAGCATAAACAAAACCCTTGCCTTCCTGGCCGATGAGGTTTTCAGCGGGAATTTCCACATCCTCGAAAACCAGTTGACCTGTCGGCGAACCTTTGATCCCCATCTTACTTTCCCAGCGGGCAACCGAATACCCCGGAGCATCCGTCGGAACCACAAAAGCGCTGATCCCTTTGACTCCTTTGGATGCGTCGGTCATCGCAAACACGGTAATTAAATTGGCAACCGGTCCGTTGGTAATAAAGCATTTGGTTCCGTTGATGATGTATTTATCCCCCTTCTTTACGGCACGAGTCGCCATTGCCCCGGAATCCGAACCGGCTCCCGGTTCCGTAAGTCCGAAGGAGATAATCACTTCCCCCGTCGAGACCATGGGACCATATTTCTTTTTCTGTGCTTCCGTACCTCCGATGAGAATCGGATCCCATCCCAGGGCCTGCCCCTGAACAATCAGAGAGGAACTGACACAAGCTCTGGCAATCTCCTCAACAGCCAGACAGGTATAGATATGGCCCTGATGCGCTCCGCCGTACTGCTCAGGCACCGCAAGTCCAAACAGACCTGTTTCCTGAAACAGCTCTTTTAAATCCCACGGGAATTCACCTTTTTCATCGATTTCGGCCGCACGGGGCACAACCTTGTTATCAACCATTTTTCTAAGCTGGCCAACAAACATTTTTAATTCTTCGGTGTGCAGTAAATACATCGTCCCTTCCTTCTATCATCTGAAGTGTTGATATTTAATTCCGGCATAATCCTGTCCGTTGGCGAAGAGGATCAGCCCATCTAAATTCCAATCCGATCGGTTCCTTTCACTTCTCACTGCTGATCTTGGATCCGTTTTATCATAATGGTCTTGTAACCGGATTGAACAACGGCATCCTGCTGATTCAATACCTCCAGATACAAGGTCACTACGCCCCGGTCCGGCTTGCTTTTGCTCTCCTTTTTTTCACTGACCTTGACTTTTACCCGAATCGTGTCGCCGAAAAAAACCGGCGCCTGAAACTTCCAGTTGCTGACACTCAGAAAGGCGATGGCTGTCTGATCCAGATATCCCGTTCTGAAAAGCAGGCCATGGGAAATGCTCAGAACCAGCAAGCCATGAGCGATCCTTTGTCCAAATTGGTTGCCTTTTGTTACTTCTGCGCTTGTGTGCAGTTCATTGTAGTCGCCACTCATGGCTGCGAACATAACGACGTCCGTTTCTGTAATGGTCCTGGTCGGTGTGATAAACTGCTCGTTTGCCACCCATTCATCAAAATACTTACCGCTCATTTCCCGTATTTCCTCTTTTGACTGTTGATCCAAACGATAAGCTTCCATGCCATGCTTATCATTCAGTCCATAATCCATTCCTCTTAAACAATAGCAACATACATGCCATATCCCTCATGCCAGGAAGAGGGCTGAAGGCGCAGGGCGGCGTAACAGTAACAGCCTTCCCTGAAAAACCACTTTTTAAAATGGGCAAAGAAATATCCGCATTAATAAACACACTACGAACAGATAGATAGAGATAGAGCAGGGAGACCTGGATGGCGGAGATCAGCAGGAAAAAGGGATTGGACGATTTGGTTTTGAATCATTGTCCCCCCCTGATACTTAACAGCAATCACGGAAACACCCTGGGGACACGTCCGGTATTCCCGTGCGGAAGCACTATAAGCCTCCAAATTTCAGAATTGGTGCATTTATGCAACGCTACTTCTACTACAATTCTTCACTAAGAAATCTTTGCTTTCGGCTAGTTAAGGAGTGGCAAGAGGTCTAGCACTTCCATGTTGCATATCGTCACCACTCCCGCGATTCTGATAGCGCTATTTACATCTAATATGATAATTACACAATACTAAATCATGTGTTGCATTAATGAGCCACTTGCTTCAGCAGGAGCGATCAACCCCCGTGAACGTTGCTGCATCTCTATACGAATACAGCACCTCATGATGCCAAAATAATACAAAAAAACTAAAAGATCAAGAAAGATTCCGGTGATTTTTAGCGTAGCGATTAACCGGTACCATAAAAAGCTTGACTTGACGGCAATATATTTATGAATCTGTTTGCACATATTTACACAAAAAAATCTGAAGAACCCGGAACCATTCGTGCGAGTCGCGACGAAACCAAGAACGGTTTGATAGGGAAAGCTTTCTTCTGGCATTAATTATGCTAGCGTAGGATCAATAAGGGGTGATAGGTTCCGCCCCTGCCGGATAGAATGTTAAATAATATTCAATGGTGGAGGGAACTGATGAATTGGGAGAAAATTTACCAACAAAAACTTGTCAGCGCCGAAGAGGCGGTCGCACATATTAAATCGGGAGATCGGGTGGTTGCAGGTCACGCGGCAGGAACACCCGAACTTTTACTCAAAACCATGGTCGATTATCGAGAACGCTATCAAAATGTCGAAATTGCACACCAGGTCGCCATGGGTCATTCTCTCTACTGTCTGCCGGAAAACCAGCCTCATTTTATGCATAACTCCCTCTTTGCGGGGGCTGGATCCAGGCAGGCAATCAATGAGGGGCGCGCCGTATTCACCGCCGTCCACAACAGTGACCTGCCGAGATTGTTTCTGGACAACATCCTGCCGGTTGATGTTACACTTTGTATGCTGTCCGTGCCGGACCAGCAAGGGTACTGTTCGTTCGGCGTCTCCGTCGATTATACAAAGCCGGCCGCCGAAAGCGCCAAACTGGTGATTGCGGAAGTCACGCCAAATATGCCGCGCACTTTGGGAGATGCTTTCATTCATGTCTCGGAGGTCGATTACATTGTGGAATGCAACACGGCGCCATTAATTCTCAAACCACCGGCTATATCGGCCACCGACGAGGCGATTGGAGGCCACTGCGCAGAACTGATCAAGGATGGAGATTGCCTCCAACTCGGTATCGGCGCGGTTCCTGACGCGGTCCTGGGTTTTCTGCAGGACAAGAAAAATCTGGGCATTCACACGGAAATGTTTTCCGACGGGGTGGTCGACCTCGTTGAAAAAGGAGTGGTCAACTGCACCAAGAAAAATCTTCATCGGCGCAAGATGGTCGCTTCATTCTTCATGGGGACGGAGAAACTGTACAAATTCATTCATGACAACTCCTTTGTGGAAGCCTACCCTTTCAACTATACGAATTGTCCTGAAGTCATATCGAAAAACGATAACATGGTTTCCATCAACTCGGCGCTCCAAATCGATTTTACCGGACAGGTGGCATCCGACACCATCGGATACAAGCAGTACAGCGGCACCGGAGGACAAGCGGATTTTGTCCGCGGCGCAACGCATTCAAAAGGCGGCCGATCCATTCTGGCCTTCCATTCCACAGCGCAGGGAGGCAAAACCTCCAGGATTGTTCCTCACCTTGATGAAGGTGCCGTCGTCTGCACAACCAGGGCTGATGTCCACATCATCATCACCGAGTATGGCATTGCCGATTTGCGGGGTAAGTCTTTCCCGGAAAGAGCAAAAGCGCTGATCGCCATCGCTCATCCGGATTTCAGGGATGAATTGTGGCGAGCTTATCACAGATATCACCGCTAGACTTATCATGCTGACGGGCTATTCAAAGAATGCAAGGCAGCCGGCCGGGTATGCCGTTCAATAGTTTTTTGGAAAAGCATAAGAAGACCAAATCACTGTCATGCCTTTCCCGATATTTTGTCGTATTTCTGCAATTTGCGGGTAATGGTAGAGTGATTAATCTTTAGAGCTGCGGCAGCTTTACGGGCACTGCCGAATTTTTTGATTGCACTTCTGATGATGGAGATCTCTTTCTTCTCCAGATATTCTTTCAGCGGTATCTCTCGGCCGATATCCAAGGTCACGTTATCACCCCCAATCTCATGGGGAAGATCTTCGGGATCAATCTGCATCTTATCCGTGACCACCGACAATCTTTCAATCACATTGGCCACCTCCCTGACATTTCCAGGCCAGGCATAGGAAAGCAGCAGATTCATCGCCTCCTTGGTGATAAACTTTCTTTTCTTATATTTCTGGTTGAAATGGTTAATGAAGAATTTCACAAGCTGAGGAATATCTTCTTTTCTATCTCTCAAAGGAGGAACGACAACCGAAACCACATTCAGTCGATAGTACAGATCCGCCCGGAACTGGTTTTTGACCACCATCTCTTTCAAATCCATATTAGTGGCACAAACCACCCTCACATCTACTTTTTTAGGAACAGTGCCCCCAACACGGACGATTTTAAAATCCTGAAGGGCCCTCAGCAATTTGGGTTGTAAAGAAAGAGGCAGGCATTCCACCTCGTCCAAAAAGACTGTCCCTTCATCCGCTAGTTCAAATAGCCCTATCTTTCCTTCCTTCTTCGCTCCCGTGAAGGCACCGGATTCATACCCAAACAACTCGCTCTCTAAAAGCGCCTCCGGTATGGCGCCGCAATTTATCTTTACCAATACCCCCTTGTTGTATCTTGGTGACATTTTGTGCATTTCTTCCACCAAACGATCTTTGCCGACGCCTGTCTCTCCGTAAAAAAGAACAGTGACGTCGGCCTTGCTGACCCTCTCCACCAAGTTACAGACATCATACATCGCCTTGGACACGACCACGAAATCCTCACCAAATGAACTGGATTTCTGCATCGTCTGAAGTTTTTCTTTATAGGCCATGGCAATCTGCATCGAATGCTCCAATTGTTGATGCAGTTTTATGAGTTCGGTCATGTCCCGATCATTGGTCACGACCATGATGATATTGCCCTGATCGTCAAATATGGGATTACCTGTAACCAATATTTCCTTTCCTGAGCGGAGCTTCTGCCTTAGAGTGGCCCGTTTTCCCGTTTCGAGAACTTTGAGGGTAACACTTTGATTAAAAAAACCTTCCCGCACCAAATCACGCATGTTGCGTCCCATGACTTCATGTCTTTTAATGCCTGTCATGATCTCATAAGCCGAATTGACCATGATTGTATTGGCCTTTCCATCAGTAATGTAAATACCATCATAGGATGATTCGAGAATGGCTTCGATCTGTTTGCTCAGCAAGGGTGTATTTTTCAGCATCACATGAACGCCTCCCTGATTGCTAAAAACTTTTCTGTTGATGGAATTATGAAAAACACTCTTGTATTAGTCATCGGCACTGGATTGCCCTGTCCACTTACGATTTTAAGTATAGGAAACGAAGACCCCGTTCCTTACAGAAAAACATTAATAAATGCCGGCCCTTCCACCTTCATACTTAGCGGGATAGCCGGTTCCACGATCATTTCGTTATCGCTGATCGTATCAATGTAATGCGTCGGGACGCCTTTGGCTTTGAGCAGCTTAAAAAAATGCGTGGCAAACCGGCAGGCAATGGCGCCTTTGCCCGGAATTTCCCCAACGACGACGTCGTATCCCGGGTCAAAAACCGGCTTGCCGTTTTCGAAGTAACCGGTGCCCCGATCGGTAAAGACAAACCGGTACTT
>JAJFTV010000040.1 GCA_021372725.1 Chloroflexota bacterium
GTGTTTATCTCCCCGTTTATTTTAGGCTTCAGCTCAATCCCAGGCGCGCTTTGGACCTCGCTGGTGATCGGCGCCATCATCGCGGTCTGGACTGGGATCAAGTGGTTCGGCTCGAAGTCGACTCAGTCAGCAGTTGCCCACTAGCCAATTCCACCTGGATGCTACAGAGGACATCGACATCCCTAAAAAGGATCTTCGAGAAGGCTCCCGAGTTTACGGGCTGTGGCTTACAAGTACGGTGACTGAAAGAACAAGTGAATAGGGGCCCGGTTTCGAAAGAGACCAACCGCTTGAGTAGACCGGGCCCTGTCTGATCTGGATGAATGCAATTTGAGAAAGAGGAAAAAAGATGCGAGACTCAGTCCAAACGATTAACACGACCTTCAAACCCATTGCCAATTTGTTGGCACAGTCAGGACCGCAATTAATCCAAAACAAGCCCTTGCGGAAAATGATCGTCAAGCGTTTGAAGAAGCAGATGTTTGAAGATCTAAAAACGAAACGTCAGGAAGGCAATACCGTACCCGGAGTTGATGACGACAAAACCGCGTTCGGATTAGCCATTGTAAATACCCTGGACCGGGCTATAGAGAATCGATACTTTTCTGATAAGGTGATGCGTACGTTATTTGATATCGTTGCCAAGGATTTGTTCTTAAAACAAGGAGAAAACAGGAACATTGCCGAACAATTCCGTATAGAAACAGGAAGCAATGCGCCGACTTTTATGGTCATCAGCCCAGGAAAAGCGTGTAACCTGCAATGTACGGGTTGTTACGCCAACGCAGGGATCATGACCAACGAAAAGCTGAGCTGGGAAATCTTTGATCGGATCATCACGGAAGCAAAAATATTATGGGGCGTGCGTTTCTTTGTCATCAGCGGCGGCGAACCCATGGCGTATCGCTCTGAGGGCAAAGATTTATTCGACATGGCCGAAAAACATAACGACTGCTTTTTCATGATGTATACCAATGGCACCCTGATCAACGAGAAAGCAACAGAACGCCTTGCGAAAATTGGTAACCTGTCCCCTGCTTTTTCGCTGGAAGGCTGGCGCGAACGGACGGACGCCCGCCGCGGCAAAGGCGTGTTCGACAAAGTCATTGCCGGGATGGAACGCCTGCGGAAAGCCGGCGTTCCTTATGGCATGTCGCTAACCGCTACCTGCGAAAACGCCGAGGAAATCCTGTCCGATGAATTCATGGACTATTTCTATAAAGAGCAGGGAGTGATCTACAGTTGGATATTCCACTATATGCCAATCGGCAGATCCGTTTCCCTGAATCTGATGCCTTCCCCGCAACAGCGCCTGTGGATGTGGCATAAATCCTGGGAATTGATCCGGGAAAAAAGCTATTTCCTGGCGGATTTCTGGAACCACGGCACAGTCTGCGACGGATGCCTTTCTGCCGGTAGTGATACCGGTGGCGGTTATTTTTACATCGATTGGAATGGCACAGTCAGTCCCTGCGTGTTCATGCCTTATTCACCGGTCAATATAAACGAGGCATACCAACGCGGCCAGACATTAAACGACGTGTGGAAGGAACCGTTTTTTGCATCATTGCGAGATTGGCAGAAAACCTATAAGGACGGCAATGGCAACTGGCTTATGCCCTGTCCCATCCGTGATCATCATGCCGACTTGCGAAAGATGATCGCCGTTCATCAACCAGAACCGTCCGATGAGAGTGCCCGAGAGGCACTCCTTGACCTGGATTATGCGGCTGGCATGGACCACTATGATCGAGAGTACCAATCCTTATCAAGCGTCATCTGGCAGGAGCATTATCTACGTGAGATAGGACCGGCAGATCATTCTATCGGTGACCTTCCGGACATCTCGCGTCTGATCGAGAAGCAGGAAGCAATATGAAAAGGTTATTGCCAGCATTTCAGAAGACCAAGTCCAGCACCGCAAGGCAGCCAGAGACGAATTGTTGGCTCGGTACCACATGTCCCTGAGCCGGAAGGGCATTGTGAGTTGCCGCAGTCTTTAGATCAGGGCCAGTGGAGATGATTACCGGATGATTACGGAAGCCAATCGTGACGGAGTTGACGAGGTTATGATGAAAACATGTCTGGCATTTGTACTGGGAGGCGGTGGGGCGCGCGGTGCGCTGCAGGTGGGCGCGTTACGCGCCCTGTTAGAGGCCGGCTATCAACCCGACCTGCTCGTGGGAACCTCGATCGGGTCTGTGAATGCTACTGGATTAGCGTTGTGGGGGGTAAATCTAACTGGGGTGAGAGCATTGGAACTGGCCTACCAGGAGGCTGCTGTCTCAAAATTAATGGATCCTCGCCTCGCCCGATTTGCACTAAAAACTATGTTTCTACATTCGGATCAGCGCGCCAGCCGCCAGGTTGCAAAGTTTCTGATCTCGAAAGGGGTCACACCGGATCTGCGCTTTGGCCAGATCACGAATGTACGACTGGGGTTGATTGGGGCCGACCTGGATATGGGCGAGCCGGTTATTTATGGTATGCAGCCCGAACAATCCGTACTGGAAGGCGTCCTGGCTTCGACCGCACTGCAACCCTGGTTTTCCCCAATTGAAAAGGATGGTCACTCCATCGTGGATGGTGGTGCGGTCAGCTGCTTGCCGGTTGAGCCAGCCATGGCGTTGGGGGCTACCGAGATCATTGCCCTCGATTTGAACGATCCAAACGGGATGTTAGATCTTGACAATCGCCAGAACTGGTACATGGAAAAACTCGTTTATTCAGTCACCCGTCGTCAAACTGTCATTGAAATGGCATTGGCAGCGGAGCGCAACGTGCCTGTCCAACATATTTTGCTGAAAAGTTCCCCTCCCGTCCCGATCTGGGACTTCAGCAAACACCGGGAATTGATCCGGGTTGGGTATGAGACGGCACGTCAATCGATGGCTGATTGGTTATCGAGAGACCGATTCATGCAGGGTAAAGCCCATTCCAGGATATTTCTGGAAGAGCAACTACACAGTAAAGCATCTTAACTCAAGCAAGATATGCATCCCGTCCGGTGACTACAAGACCTTTCAAGCCTTGCATGCTGGTTCAACTCCGGTTGGGATGACAGGATTGGATCATCAGTTCAAAACAAGCGCTTAAGGAGGAAAAATGTCACACTTTACCATGATAACAATAGAGCCGGTAGTCAAGCGGTCTAAAGCGTTACTGGAGCATATTTTTCCATCTCCCCGCAACTTCACCATACGCTTGTGGAATCAGGATGAACTGCCGGCTGAATTGGACACCGCTTTTACCCTGGTTTTGAACCATCCCGGAACGCTGCGCCGTATGTTTTCTCCCCCGATCGAACTGGCCTTGGGTGAAGCTTACATTTATAAAGATTTTGACATTGAAGGTGACTTTTATGCCGCCTTTGGGCTGATCGACGACTTGAGCAACCGGAACTTCACCCCGACGGAAGTGGCAGCCCTGATCAAAGAGGTTCAAGGATTGCCAAAATCTGGTCCAACCCGTCAGATCACGCGAAAGCCACTCGATTTGCACGGTAAACAGCACTCCCGCGAGCGCGATCGAGATGCGGTCCGTTTCCATTATGATGTGGGCAATGAATTCTATGCCCTTTGGTTGGATCGTCAAATGCAGTATTCTTGCGGCTATTTCTCAACGGGTGCGGAAGATCTCGATGTGGCACAGGCAAGAAAAATTGAGCATATCTGCCGCAAGCTCCGTTTGAAACCCGGCGAAAGGCTGCTGGATATTGGCTGTGGTTGGGGTGGTCTGGCGATTGCAGCTGCCCAGAAATATGGTGTTAGCGTGCTGGGTGTCACCCTTAGCGAATGCCAGGCCGAATATGGAGCCAAACAATCTGCTCGCCTGGGGTTAAATGACCAAGTGCGGATCGAGATGTGTGATTATCGCGATTTGAAACAAGAATCGTTCGATAAGATCGTCAGCGTTGGCATGTTTGAGCACGTCGGTCGAAATCTCCTTCCGGAATACTTTTCGCATGCGTACCAGCTGCTCAAACCTGGCGGTCTGTTTCTCAATCACGGCATCTCGCGCCGTTGGCAGCCAGCCGATCTGGCACTGCTCCAAGGGCTAAATGGCCATGCAAAAAACACCTCGAACGGGCAAAGCTACTTCGAACGCAAAGTACTTGGTGCTGGGTCCTTCTCTCAGCGATATATTTTCCCAGACGGTGAGCTGGTCCCAGTTAGCAAGGCGAATTTGATTGCGGAGACTGCGGGTTTTGAAGTGCGGGACGTAGAGAATTTGCGTGAGCATTATGCCCTAACCTTACGACATTGGGTACGCCGTTTGGAAGAACGGCAGGATGAGGCCGTGCAGATGGTGGGCGAGGCGGTGTATCGGACCTGGCGGTTGTATATGAGCTTCTGCGCGCTGGGTTTCGAGACTGGTCAGACGAACGTCAACCAGTCCCTACTGGCAAGACCAGTCAATGGTAAGGTCAGTCTGCCAATGAGTCGGGCAGAGGTATATGAAGGTTGTATATAATGGGAGTTAGCCAAAGGATCAATATAATATGCCCCCAGTCATGATCGTCACAGATAGCAGCGCTTATTTACCGTCCGAATTGGTTGCCAGCCACCCGATTAGGGTCATCCCGCTCACCTTGAACTGGGATGGGCAGACATTTCGAGACGGTGTGGATATTGGGGCAACTGAATTCTATTCCCGCCTCTCCCAATCAAGAACCATCCCGACAACCAGCCAGATCTCTGGTGGCGAGATCAGTAAAACCCTCCATGAGCTGCTGGCTATGGGTTATGAAGTGCTGTTCCTGCCAATCTCCAGTGGTATTTCCAGCACCTTCCAAACAGCATCCGGTGCGATTTCGAATTTCCCTAAGGGGCATGTAACCGTTCTGGATACAAAGCTGGTTTCGATGGCTTTAGGTTTTCAGGTACTTGCAGCGGCGCGCGCTGCAGCGGCAGGAGCTAGTTTGAGTGAGTGTACACAAGTTGCGCAGAAGGCTTACAGGCAAATCGGTGTGTATTTTTCGGTCGACACCCTCAAATACCTCGCAGCAGGTGGTCGTATCAACAGTGCCAAGCGGTTGATAGGAACAGCATTAAACATAAAGCCTGTGCTCACAATTTGTGACGGTAAGATCGAACTCGTTGGGAGCGTTCGTACAAGCCGCAGAGCAATCGAGAGTATGCTAAATTTAGTGGAAGGGGGTATTGACGGACGCGCTCCGGTGCGGATTTCCGTATTTCATGCTCAGGCCCATGAGATGGCCAAGCAGGTGTTA
>JAJFTV010000067.1 GCA_021372725.1 Chloroflexota bacterium
TTTATTGTTTATCGGAATCCCTATTCAAAATTCCAGCGTGGTTTTTAGGCAAAAGGACTTACATTTGCATCTCCGTTGGTGTTGCAACCAGGATGGTCATTCCCTGCGTTTTACAGCCTACTGCGGACACATTCACTTGTATGCTTCCTGCCTCCGATCCTGCACGAATCGCTGCTAATGCCCGGCCGTAATAGGTAGAGTGTTCAGAACCTATGAAGCTCTCTTCTGTAAATGGCCTTGCGCTGCCAAAGCCCTGTAATATTCCAGCACCTTCCACTGTAACCGAAATGGAACGGCCTTCCAGCATTTTCACAGTGTCTTGATCATCCGTAATTTCAATCGTCAGAAAAGCCAGATCTTTGCCATTCGCCTGGAGGACGGGACGATCAACCCTCACATTGAGCTGGGTGGTTTCATTGGCAGACTTCAAATAGCTTTGGGAACATTCATTACCCTGTGAATCATACGCAATCGCTTCCAGAATGCCGGGGATATATTTCGTCTTGAACAGCGCCTTCATCTTCCGGACTTTCTTTTTCCCGAGCGACCTGCGGTTGAGACATAATTCCACCTGGTCCGCATTGGAATACACTTCAACGAGTGCATTCTTGCCTTCACAGCCGGCCAACTCCAGCTCACGATGGCATCGGTACCGCGCCATACCGATTTCGAGGGTCGCTCGCCGGAATGGTTCACCGGACGCACACAAATATACGGCTTTTCTTCCAGTCCCCACACCACTTTGTTGTAGTACGCCTGGGCCGTGACATACCCGGTGATATCGATTAGGCCCTGTTCTGCCAGGATGCAGGGATACTCCTTATAGAGTGCGCCTTTCTTCTTGCCATACTCCCACATGCCGGAGCCCGCTTCACCCAGGTAATCCCATCCCGCCCATTGAAAATCGCCAATCCTTGTTTTCGGAAAAGTACTCTTCGTCTGGCCTACTCAATTGCAGGCTTCATTGAAAGACCGAGCTATAACGAGATCACCTTCCCCGCTTTGCTCATTGCCTCGATGATATCCGGCATCCCGCCGACGATGCCCACTTCGACACGCTCACCTAATCCAAAATAATCAAGACAGGTTTTACACAAGACCAGTTCGACACCTTTGGATTCTAGCTGTTTCAAAAGGTCAATAATTGGAGAGCCGTTGCAAGCCAGCTTCACGCCGTCGGTATAAAAGAGGATTTTTGCTGGTAGCATGCCAGATTCATTAATTAAGGTCAGGAATTTCTGGGCCAGCTTGCCCTGAAGGTCTGCGGGGGCATCACCCAGGCCATTGCGTGTAAAAAGCAAGACAGTCTGACTATCCATTGGTTTCACCATTGCTGTTGGATTGAATAGGTGGAAGATCATCGCGGGAGAGAATGTCGATAACATCCGCGGCCACTTCACCAGTAATTGTAATGCACTGCTGGATGTGCTCGGGCGAGCCCATCTGGAATTTGCGGATCAAAACCCGACAGCAGACACTTTTTCGGCGGGCTAAGAAACGGTCATGCAGTTCTTTAGCGGCCTCAAACATACCTGGCGTTGGCGCAGCCGCCTGCGTCCGGCCGTATTTCAACCCCAG
>JAJFTV010000098.1 GCA_021372725.1 Chloroflexota bacterium
GTCTTCCATGATATGCAAGGGGAAGCAGCGATCATCATGGATAAGCTTGTCACGCCAATTTTGGTAGAAATCCCGCAAGTAAAGACAAAAGTCCAAAAGAAGGACTGATTTGAATTGCACCTTAATGCACCTTAAATCAAAAACCCGAAAAAGTTTCAGGTTTCGAACGGTATATGTGGCGGCGGTGGATGTGGTTCCTAGTACATCTAGCGCCCCCGCGGGGATTCGAACCCCGAACCTACTGATTCGAAGTCAGGCACTCTGTCCAATTGAGCTACGGGGGCTACGCTAAAATTATACCGCATCAATAATTTTCGGGGTCAAATCAGTTACAATGTAGAAAAGGAGCGTGACAGATGCAAAAGGTGATCATATCCGAGCGCATCCCGATCAAACTTTGGCTGGACGATATTGACGATGGGGCATTGAAGCAGGCGCGGAACTTGGACAATCTTCCCTTTGTTTACAAGTGGATCGCGGTGATGCCCGATAGTCACGAGCACTTCCTTCTCACCGGTTGTGGCAGAGCCGCGCTACCCTGAATGTGATTGGATGCTGGTCAGGTCCTCCAGCGTAGTAAACATACGCTTGCTGGAAATCGCTGCCATCGCAGATGAAAAAGAGTCTGACAGGATCGGGGATTCGGTTGCGGTGCCTTGGTTAGTTGTTCTGGGGTTGCGTCTTTTTCCTCGCTATAGTCTTGAGCAGGCTCTTCGGATTTGTGATTGGTGCGTGCGGGTGAATTTGACAGCACAACGATAACAACAGTCAACGCGACGATTGTCAAAATATGACCAGTCACAAGGGGTTTTTATTATTGCGCATAGGCTATTTTTCGGTTTTTACGATGCATAAAGCTGGTTACGATGAGTTCCTGTTTATCTTCCAGCCAGGGCTTTAATGAATCCCATAATAGAAACGGTTTGCCCGGATAGCAGATTTTGTGCCTTGAACAGACTTGCACTGGCGCGTATCAATAGCCAGGCTGTGAAAGCGAGGAGGGCCAGCGCGATACCGATCTGCCAGAACGGCACCTGGCTCGCGGTAAGGCGCATCATCATCGTCACCGGGGAGGTGAACGGGAAGAGACTGAGGAAAACAGCAAGCGGGCTATCCGGGGTACGAAGGAGGGTGCTGTTGAATATCAACGGGATGATCATTGGCATGATCACGACGGTGGTTAATTGTGAACCTTCGCGCATATTGGGCACAAGGGCACCGACACCCGCCATCAGGCTGGCGTAGACTGCATACCCGAACAGGAAGAACAGGATTCCCCAAATAAGGATGGACGCCGGTAACTGAAAGGCAGCACCCAGGGCAAAGGCTTGACCTGAATATCTCAGCAATAGCAAACCGGTTCCCAACCACACTACGGTTTGTAATAAACCCGTGAGTCCCAGGGCGATGATCTTGCCTGTGAGCAACTGGTGTGGGGTAACGGAGGTCATCAGAATTTCCATGACCCGGTTCTGTTTCTCGTTTGATATGCTGCTCAGCATCAGGGAGGATGAAGTCAAAATAACGATATAGAACAGGAAGGTAATGGCGTATGGTACGAAGAATGTCAGCCAATTCCCTTCGACCCGTTGTGAATTGGAGAGGTCCACCTCGATTACATTGATCGGGTTTTGCAGCCTGTTCACCAGGTCCAGGTTTTCGCCACTGAGGTTATAAGCAATCAATGCGTTGATTGAACTGGATTGGTTGGAACCTCCCATGGGATTGAAATCAGGGCGGATATACATGACATTACCGCTGGTGAGGTAATCCTCCGGGATCAGGTAATACGCGGTGATCCTGCCAGCATTAACTGCAGCCACGGCCTCTTTTTCTGACTTGTAAATGGTTAATTGGTCCTCATATCCCGGTGGAATGGTCTTCATCAAACCGCTTAGATCGACATATCCTTCCATCGTTATCGCGGTGGATGGAGTAAAGAGATTCTGGAACACTGAACCAGCATCGACACCACTGGACTTTTGTAAACCGGAGACTACCAGCAATATAATGAAACTGGTCAAAGGGAGCAGGATCAGGGTTAATAGGAATGATTTCCGCATCACGACGGTGATGAACTCATTTTTGAGGACGAGCAGCATTTTCTTCACGATTCTCTCACTTTGCCCGTTCGAACGCTTCGCGTAATCGCACGCGTTTTCCATAGCGAAGCATTCCCAGTCGAAACATCCTGCCGGATAACCATAAAGCGAAGACAGCCAACAAACATAGTACAGTGATAACCAGTATGATCTGCCAGACTGGTATGTTGGTAAACATGGCGCGTAAGGGAAGTGCGATGGGTGCTGTCAACGGGAAGAGACTCATCCCAACCGATAAGGCGCTGTTCGGGTTATACATGATGGATGTGGTGAAGTATAAAGGGATCATAATGGGAATAGTGAACCAGCCGGCGATTTGCTGGGCTTCACGGCTTTCAGCCGCTGTCGCACCTACGGCGCCCATGGCTGCCGCCACCATAACAAATGCGGGTAATAACGTCGCTGCCATCAGGAGTAAGTAGGAGAGTTCGATTTTTGGAACCTCACCAATGGGAAGCAGGGAGGGGACGACCATAAGTGCGATGATTGCAAAGAGGATCCATACGGCAAGCTGGGTCAACCCAACCAGCAGGTTCCCCATCACCTTACCGATCATCAACTGCTCAGGTGAAACAGAGGTTACCAGGATTTCCATCGTGCGACTCTCTTTTTCTTCAACCACTGCCTGAAGGAGGTAACTGCCGCTGATATTTACAGCGATCATGAAAAGCACACCCGATAGGACTGGCAACATGATGCTTAACCAGTTGTCAGCCTCCATTTCGCGTGTGCCGTCCAGTGATCGGATGATCAGGTTGCTGCCCTCGGAAAGCCTGGTTACGATATCCTGGGGTTTCCCCTGTAACAGGTTGTAGACGACAAAATCTCCAAAATCTCCACTGGCATTAGAACCGGTCCGGGAATCTTTAACCATGGTCACCTCACCGGTGGAGAGGTAATTATCAGAAAGGATGAAATATGCCTGGATCGTTCCAGCCTGCATCGCTGATTTGGCGCTCTCCTCACTTTCAAAGGATATTGCCGTGACGCTTGGAAAAAGCTGCTTTTCCTCTGGCTGGAGTTGTTGGGCGTTTACCAGTAAAAAGCTTGTATCCACGTAACCAATGGGGTCTTTGTTGTAATCCAACCAGACAGTTAAGACTCCAATGAGAATCATGAAACCTACGAATAAAGGCATGCTGAGAATCCCGAAGAGGAAACTCTTTTTCATGACATGCCGCTTATATTCGTTAACAAATATCAACCAGGTCTTTCTCATTCCGGTTTTCCTTCAGGGCTGACCACCTGGATGAATATCTCGTCCAGGGTGGGCATGGCGATTTCGAACTGTTCCAGGATGATATTCTTATCTACCAGCATATTCAGGATATTCTGCGGGGTTTGACCGGGCTCGAACTTAAGCAGTTTGCTGCTATTGTGGTCATGTATCTCGCGTACACCGGGCAGAGATGCAGGGAGTTCACTTAACGTGCGGATTAAGACCCCATCTGAGGTGTACCTGCGGCGAATTTCATCTAATCCACCGTAGAGAACGGTTTCACCTTTATTGATAAGGGCTATACGGTCTGCCAGTTCCTCCACCTGGTGCATCTGGTGGGTGCACATGATGATGGTTTTCCCTTCATCGCGTTGTTCCTTCAGAAGGTCCTTTACCATTTGTGTATTGACCGGGTCCAGTGCAGTGAAAGGTTCATCAATGATCACCACGTCGGGTTGGTGAACCAGGGTGTTAATGAGTTGTGCTTTCTGTTGCATTCCCTTGCTCAATTCTTTCACCTTCTTGTGTCGTGAACTGGCGAGGTCAAATCGTTCGAGGTATTCCCCAACACGGGTGCGGGCATCGTTCTCCTCAAGACCTTTAAGAGTGGCAAGGTAAATCAGGCAGCGCTCCAGTTGAATTTCCTGGTACAACCCGCGTTCTTCTGGCATGTAACCAATACGATCCTTTTTTTCCTCTGACATCGGTCCACCCAGAATACTGACCGTACCGGCATCCGGTTTGAAGATATCTAGGATAATGCGAATGGAGGTGGTCTTTCCTGCACCGTTGGGTCCCAGTAGTCCGAAAATCTCACCTGGGTTAACCTCGAACGAGACATCCTTCACTGCTTTTACAGCGCCGAAGGATTTTGCGATCCTGTCAACGACAATTGTTGGCATAAGTAACCTTTCTCGTCAATTTAATTATTATAGCAAAACCAGCCTTCATCGTAGTATACGATAAAGGCTGGTAAAAAGTTCAAACAGGTGATTATTCTTTCGTGTACGCCTCTCCGTCTGCTGCCGGTACGTGACCTTTGCCCACGAACCCAGCCAGGACGATCATGGTGATGAAGTATGGCGCAGCGGAAATTAATTGTGAAGGGATAGTACTTCCCAGCAATGACAATTTTGTCCCCACCGAATCTGCAAAGCCAAACAGGATTCCAGCACCAAAAGCCCCTATGGGCGAGTAATTGCCAAAGAGCATTGCAGCCAATCCAATAAAACCCTTACCGGCGGTCATATCTTCATTGAAACGACCCACTGAGCCTAGCGTAAAAAATGTACCGGCAAGGCCAGCAATGGCACCACCCAACAGAACTGCCATATAACGGGTTTTAATAACATTAATTCCCAGTGTATCAGCAGCTTTGGGATGCTCACCCACACTGCGCATTCTCAACCCCCAACGGGTCGAGAATAAAGCTACCTGGATGATGATCAATAAAAGGTACATCAGGTAAACATACATGTTGGAGTTGAAAAAGATAGGCCCGACCAGTGGAATTTTTGACAACAGGGGAAATTCAAACCGTGGAAACACCGGTGGATTATTTAGAAGATCTTGATAATGTTGCAAGAATTTTGATGATAAGAAAGCAGTCATGCCAGATGCAAAAATATTGATCACCGTTCCAGAAATGATCTGGTTGATCTTGTATTTAATCGAAAGTACTGCATGCAAAGCGGCAAGCAGAACTGCTGAACCAACTCCGCACAGAAGACCGATCCAACCGTTTTGGGTAACGCTACCGACCAATGCAGCAACAAAAGAAGCCATCAACATCATGCCTTCAATGGCAATATTTACTACGCCTGCGCTTTCACACATAATTCCAGTAAATGCAGCCAAAACAATCGGTACTGCAAGCAAAACCGCGCTCGCTAACATCCCAGCCAGATTCATTGACGTGCCGGCAGCTTGCCAGGTCAAAAAGCAGAAGATGAAGAAAAGGAAGACAAGACCCATGATGCTATTTGACGCTTTTCCAAATCCTTTGACCAGTTGAACGATTCCAATGACTACGCATAAACCAGCGAGTAAAGTCAGAGTAAGTCGCGAAGGCAAGATCCAATCCGCCATTTTGCCAGCTGTGATACCACCGGGGGTCATGACAAATTTCGTGACTATATCGGATGAAAGTTTCGCTGCAAATACCAGGAAAATGAACACTCCCACAATGATCTCGATGATACCCGTCGAAATCCTTCTTGTTTTGGAAGTATCACTTACCTTTATACGTTGAAATGCGGTGGTAGTCGCTGCCATTATTGGCCTCCTCCCCAACTGCTTAGATTGATGCTAGTAGCTGTTTCTTCTTTAGGTTTGCGCAAATGGTAGATCGAGCGAATGATTGCAGGAGCTGCAACGAACATAATGACCAACGCCTGGATAATCGTTACGATATCTATAGGAATCTCAGATGCCAACATCATCTTGGTTGCGCCATTTCTTAAGACACCGAATAGCAGAGCGGAAAAAACGACACCCACAGGATGGCTGTTCCCTAAAAGTGCAAGTGCAATACTATCAAAGCCATAGCCGGAGGATAATCCCGTTGTCAGGCTATGGTTGACTGCCAGAACTTCATTTGCACCAGCCATCCCGGCTAAAGCACCAGAGGCTGCCATACCCAGGATGATGGTTTTAGAAATGTTCATGCCTGCATATTTTGCAGCACGGGGATTATTCCCAACGGTTCGTAAATTGAAACCCCAGGTTGTTTTGAACAATACCCACCAAACCACGAATGCTACTGCCAAGGCAATAAAGAATCCCAGGTGGAAATTCATAGATTTGAAGAAATGCGGAATTTCAGCAGATTTCTGGATCAATGGGCTGATAGGTGTTTTTGCATCTGGATTGCGGCTCATTGGACCAGATAGAAGCCACGAAATAAGCCTGTAGGTGATATAGTTCATCATGATGCAGTTGATGACTTCATTTCCACCTGTGGTCACTTTTAATAAACCTGGAATCATTCCCCAAAGAGCACCTGCCAATGTACCCGCCAGAAATGCCAAAGGCATATGAATATAAGCGGGTAATCCAGTGACAGCATAGCCGACATATGTCGCGGCTGCCGCGCCCATATACAACTGTCCTTCAACGCCAATATTGAACAACCCGGCACGGAAACCCAATGCGCAAGCCAGACCCGCAAAAATATATGGCGTTGTCTGGACAAGACTTGAAAGGATGGGTTTGAACGCTGTGCTGATCGACTCGGCGCTTCCAGATTTAAACATTGTAGCAAATGCAGTTGGATCCCCGATTGATCCTTCGAACATTGCCCAATAGGCCGTCCCGATTTCTTTGAATGCCTGGCCAAGACCTTTGAAAAAACCTTCTGCAAAAGCCGAATATACAGTCATGCTCGTTGCAGCGATCATGATCGCCCCAAAAATCAGCCCTGTACCTATAGCAAGAGCTGGGATTTGGATTACCTTCCAGAAACTGCGTTTTTTCTTTTTTTCTGGCGAACCTTCTCCTGTAATATCTTGAAGAATTGCTTTTCCTAAATCTTGTTTTTCTTTATCGTTTTTTTTCAATGGAGCACCTCTCTAGAAAGTGGTTTCCACAACTTTAGTACCTTCGGTTTCTTTTTCGATCTTTTCAGGAACGACACCTGCCATCAAGAGTCCAAGGGTCTTCTTGGAAATTTCATTGGCATTAACGATTGCAATGATCTTTCCACGGAACATCACAGCGATTCGGTCGGATAGTTCAATAATTTCGTCCAATTCAGGAGAAACGAGTAAAACTGCGCATCCTTCATCACGTATTTGAATGATCCGTTTGTGAATGTATTCGATCGAGCCGACATCCAATCCACGCGTCGGTTGCGAGGCAACTAAGAGTTTGATGGGGCGTGAAAGCTCACGAGCAATGATCACCTTCTGCTGATTACCACCTGACAGTGAACCTACAGGTGTCAAAGGACTGGGAGTACGAATGTCAAAGTCCTTGATAAGTTTTTCAGAGTTGCTCAGAATAGTTTCAAACTGAAGGTTAATCCCCTTGGAGAACGGCGGTTGATAGTATGTACATAGGACCAGATTTTCAGCGATAGGGAATGAAAGCACTAGACCATCAGCTTGCCTGTCTTCTGGTACATGTGCTGATCCAGCCTCGGTAATTTCCCGCGGCGATGCATTTGAAATATCTTTTCCATTAAAAGTAATCTTCCCGGAATGTATTTTCCGTAATCCGGTAATGACTTCAACCAACTCGGTCTGACCATTCCCCTGCACCCCTGCGACACCCAGCACCTGACCTGCATGTACATCAAAGGATACATCTTCAACGACAATCTGTTTGAAGATATCCGTGACAACCAGATCTTTTACAGCAAGCACGGTCTCACCCGGTTTCTTGGTAGCCTTTTCAACAACCAGATCAACCGGATGACCGACCATCATTTCAGCCAATTGTTCCCGATTAGCTGTTTTTGGATCAGCTTCGCCCACAACGGCACCGCGGCGGATGACCATGATGCGGTCGGAGATTTCCAATACCTCGCGCAGCTTGTGTGTGATGAAAATGATCGATTTGCCCTGTTTGGTCAGAGTACGCATGATCCCGAATAACTCATCTGCCTCTTGCGGAGTCAGAACCGCAGTCGGTTCATCGAAGATCAAGATCTCAGCATTGCGATAAAGCAACTTGATGATCTCAACCCGCTGTTGCACACCCACAGGCAGGTCTTTGACATAGTGATTAGGATCTACCGAAAGATTGTATTGTTTTGAAATCTCATTGATCTTGCCCGCTGCCTTGGCGCGATCGAGAAAATCTCCTGCCTTGACTGGTTCAGAACCGAGCATGACATTCTCTGTCACGGTAAAGACAGGAATAAGCATGAAATGCTGGTGTACCATACCAATGCCAGCGTTGATCGCATCCGTTGGTGTGGAAATGGAAATTATTTTATCCTTAACAAGGATTTCACCTTCATCTGGCTGATAAAGCCCGTACAGGATGTTCATTAAAGTCGTCTTGCCTGCACCATTTTCACCCAGAAGCGCAAGAATCTCCCCCTTTTCTAGAGATAAATCAATATGATCATTAGCCAGCACACCCGGGAATTTCTTGGTGATTCCTTTTAGTTGAAGGATGGGAGCCATAAAATTACTCCATTTCTAATGATGGAATTTTTTGTTTCCATTTTATCATAAGGTGTGCATTATAGCTTGCAGACAAACAGGGTTTTTTAAAATACAAAGAGGCTGGAGTAAATTTCCAGCCTCTTATTGTTTAAAAAATCTAGTTACTGAATATAAGCAGGATTTAGGGTGATCGCACCAGAGAGCAGGTCGGCTTTAACTGTCTCGAGTTCGGCTTTGAGTGCATCAGAGACAACGCTGTCAAGATCATGGAATGGAGCCATGGCAACGCCATTATTCTCAAGATTGCCAACATAGAGACCACCAGTGAATGTTCCTTCCATGGCGGATTTGATGATAGATGTAGTAACAGAGTCCATGTTCTTCATCACAGAGGTCAGAATGATCGCCTGGTAATCGGAAGCGAAATTGTACCAATCGGAATCAACACCGATGAGGTAGATAGGAGCTTCTGCAGTGGTGCGTTCTGTTATAGCTTCTGCAGCACCAAGACCAATGGAGCCACCAACTGGCATAATGATATCAGCGCCTTCGTCCATCATGTTTTCAGCTACTGTCTTGGCTTTTGAAAGATCAACAAAATCATCTGTGAAAGTACCAGTTTGGGTTGCAGTATCCCATCCGAGGACTTTTACAGTGGTCGTATGTTTCTCATTGTAATAAGCAACGCCACGAGCGAAACCATCCATAAAGATGGATACCGTGGAGTAGTTAGCGCCACCGAAGGTACCAACAACACCGGTCTTGGTTACACCAGCGGCGAGATAACCGACGAGGAAAGCAGCCTGGTCTGTTTGATAGGATTGAGCCCATACGTTCGGGATGGTAGCCGCAACATCTGTACCATAGTTGTAATCAACAATTGAGAATAACTGATCGGGGTTGGCTTCAGCAGCAGCTTTGGTATTGTCAGCTAATGCATACCCAACAGTGATGATCAGGTTGCAACCATCATCGATGAAAGCGTTGATGTTCTTCTCATAATCAGACGCGTCCGTTGATTCCAGGAATTTGCCTACTACGCCCAACTGATCCTCGGCATCTGTGACACCCTTCCACGCAGTTGCATTGAAGGATTTGTCGTCGATACCACCGGTATCTGATACCTGGCAAACCAGGTAAGACGGTGCTTCAGTGGCAGGTGCTTCAGTCACAACAGCTTCAGTGGCAGGTGCTTCAGTTGCGGGAGCTTCTGTTGGTGGTGCCACAGTTGTAGGCACTTCGGTTGCTGTCGGAGCGCATGCGCTGAAAAGGAACGCAGCCACGATGAGCATGGATAAAACAGAAAACACTTTTTTAGACATTTCTCCTCCTACAGAGAGTGTAATATTGTGGAAATCATTTCCACAGATTTAACATAGTATACCTTATTTTCTTATCGTTGCAAGAATGAACTTATGCATGCATTTGTCAACCTTGGTTACCTTTTCCATTATCTATTTTTCTATTCTTTTTACCTCCTATTTCAGGATATTATCTTCCACTGTGGCTTCACCACGTTTAACACCCATCATCAATATCAAGGCGATGACGAGGAAGATCGGTCCCACGACCATTACCATGCCATAGTTATTTCCGCTTAACTGTACAATTAAGCCGTTAAGGTTGGGACCAACGATTGCAGCTAGGGTGGAGAAGAGGTAGTACAATCCGGTAAAAGTACCAATACGCGAGGCTGTCGTTAGATCAACGACCATCGGCAGCGAATTTATGTTGATGAAAGACCAGGTGATGCCGGCTGCCATCAGAAACAGGTTGACCACGCGAATCATGCCCAACGCAGGCAGTTTGATTAGTTCTGTGGTGAGAAAGTCTACCGGAAGGATGGCGATGAGGAAAACCAATATAGCCATCCCCACGATGCCAATCGAGATCGTTTTGCGCCTCCCGATGCGGCTGCCGAGGATACCCGCCAGGATGGCGAATAGGACAAAGAAAATGCCCATATGTCCAGACATTCTGCCAGCGTCACCTTCAGGAATGCCGAGGTGTTTGGTGGCATACAGCGTGAGGAAGGATTCGATCCCCTGGTAAGTGAGGAACCAAAAGAAGATTGCCAGCAGGATGCGCAATCCGCTTTTATCCTGATCTTTGATCAATTCACGCAAGCTTTCGAACATATTGGGTTGTTTTTCGGTTTCTCCGTATTGTTTCGGTTCCTTGATGAAGATAAATACCAGCAGAGCTGCCAGAATGGTCAGTACCGATCCCATCCAGAAGGGGAAATTGACATTGATCTCGTATAGCGTGCTGCCCACCAGTGAGGCGATGATAGTACCCAACCCCCCCATCAGGTTGATGATACCGTTTGCCTGGGAGCGATATTTGGAAGGAGTGATATCGGGCATCAAGGCGACCACCGGTGTGCGCCAGAAAGCCATGCTTAATAGAAGTGTGCTGGTACAGGCAACAAAAATCGGCAGCACAGCAGCCAGCGGAATTATGCCAAAAGCAAGGGCTCCGACTGGAGCACCGATCAGTATGAATGGCATACGACGTCCGATGGGAGTGCGTAACCGGTCAGACCAGGCGCCGACTGGCGGCTGGATGAAAAGGGCGGCAATATTATCCAGGGTCATGAAGAAGCCGATCCAGGCGGGTGCCAGCCCGAACTTGTTGGCCAGGAAGAGGGGAACAAACGCGTTGTAAATGGTCCAAATGACACTCACACCAAAGAATCCGAAACCGAGCAGGAAGATCTTGCCATAATTAAACTTCTTCATTTTTCTTCTCCATTTTCTTTGATTTTTTGCAGCGTTTTTTTATCTTCCTCAGAGAGATTCGTTGCGGAAAACAGGTCGGGGCGGTGCTTGAGGGTACGGCGCAGAGATTGCTCACGTCGCCAGCGGGCGATCTGTGCATGGTTGCCTGAAAGGAGTTCCTGCGGAACTCGCCACCCTCTGAATTCTTCCGGGCGGGTATAGTGGGGGTATTCGAGCAGCCCATCACCAAAACTGTCGTCGTTGGCACCATCAGGATCGCCCAGTGCGCCAGGGATGAAGCGGGTGACCGCGTCAATGAGCACCATGGCAGGTAATTCGCCTCCGGTTAGTACGTAATCACCGATGGAAATCTGGTCGGTCACCAGGTGTTCGATCACCCTCTCGTCTATCCCTTCGTAACGACCGCATAAAAGTGCGAGGTGGGGTTGTCGAGCTAACTCGCGCGCGATGGCGGTGGTAAAAGGTCTACCCTGGGGCGAAAGGTAGATTACCGGGCAGGCAGGCGGGGCTCCGAGGACAGATTCGATAGCGGCGAAAATTGG
>JAJFTV010000109.1 GCA_021372725.1 Chloroflexota bacterium
GCTGTTCGGCGGATTTTTCCTTGCCCTTTTCGGCGGCTAGTTCCATCTTTTTGATTGCATTCAGGAAGATATCGTTCAACGCCAGTTGATCCAGCCCCAGCAGGCGGTCATAGAGGTTGAGCATGATTGGGAATGTAGCGACCGTGCTGTTCATGTTGGTGAGCAGAACGACGCCCAGTTGGTCATCCGGAATAAAGGAGATCAACGCTGAAAAGCCGTCGATGTTGCCACCATGATGGATCAACCGCCGACCACGGTACGGCTGCAGGAACCAGCCCAGCCCGTATGAAGTATCGCCCAGTTCCTTCACTTCTTCCATGCCGGGGAAGAAACTGCCCTGGATGGGTGTGGTGGGGATGTGCATCTGCTGCAGGTTGGCTTTTGAGATGATCTGTTTGTCTTTGTACTTGCCTTCATTCAAATGCGTGATCACCCATTTCGCCATGTCGAGCACGGTGGAGTTGATCGATCCGGCCGGGCCAATTGCATCGATGTTGCGGAAGGGGATCAGTTTGACCTCTTTTTTCTGCTCGCCGTACGGCAGCGCGGCGTTCTCTTCCTTTTTGGAAATTTCCACCGAGAAGTTGCTGCGTCCCATGCCGAGTTTTCGGAAAATTTCCCGGCGGGTGAATTCCTCCCAGGTCAGGCCGCTGATATATTCCACCAGATAGCCGGCAGTCAGGAACATCAGGTTCTGGTACTGGAAGTAGGTACGGAAATCCTTGTTGGGTTCCAGATAGCGCAGGCGTTCGTACAGCTCCTTGCGGGTCAGGGGACTGTTATACCACATCAAATCATGTCTCGGCAGCCCGCTGCGGTGACAGAGAAGGTCGCGCGGTGTCATGCGCTCGGTGGCAAAATTGTCGTAAAGTTTGAAGGTGGGCATATACTCCCGGACGGGTTTGTCCCATTCCAGCTTGCCCTGATCCACCAGCAGCGCCACATCCATGGATGTAAAGGCCTTGGAGGATGATCCGATGGCAAAGATGGTTTCGGCGTCCACCGGCAGCTTTTTCTCCGCATCCCGATAGCCATAACCTTTTGCAAGAATGACCTTGTCACCCTTGATCACTGCGATCCCCATTCCGGGGACTTTCCAATCCTGGAGAACTTTATCGACAAACTCGTTGAACCCATCGAAAGCCGGGTTATTTTTGGGCTCGATATCCTTGCTCATAAACGCTCCTCTCGGTAGTGAAAAAATTTTTATTATGAAAATACTGATTTCAAAAATAATAACATCGAGGTTAGATAGTGTCAAGGAAAATTCAATAATATTGAACAATTTTAACATATTATTCAATATTATTGAATAATAATACAAATATCTGTTTCTTCGCTGCATGCGGCTGTTGTAAACGCATCCTTGTTGGAAGTTTCTGTTTTACCTGATCTGTCGCGCTGTGTGCTTTTCCAAACAATCATGTTAAAATCGCTATCATGATGGATACCTCATTTCTTGTCGATTTCCAGCCTGTCGGAAGACGTATCCGCGTACCGCCCGGAACCGATCTACTCACCGCGGCTCAACATGCCGGTGTCGATCTGCTGGCAGTGTGCAGCGGGTTGGGGAGTTGCGGGAGCTGCCGGGTTCGCCTGGTGAGCGGCGAGCTCACACCACTGACCGCGGCGGAAGAAGAGGCGCTGGACGCCCGGCAGATCGGGCAGGGTTACCGGCTGGCCTGCCAGGCGATTCCGCTGGGTGACGTGCGGCTGGAAGTGCCCAGTGAATCGCTGCCGGTGGGTCAGCGCTTGCAGGTGGAGGGTCACTCCGCGGATCATGAACTTCATCCGGCAGTTTCAGCCATGGAATTGAGAATCCAACCCCCTGATTTACCCATCAACCATTCCGCTGCACTGCATGAAAATTTACCCGCCATCCAGCACGCAGACGTACGCGCCGATTTGAGCCGCGTCATGGATGAAATGAATGCCGCCTGTGGAGAACTGGAAACGGACCTGGCTTCCCTGTCGCAGCTTTCTGAAATACTGCGTGAACAGGACTGGCATATCAAACTGGCCGTAGGAGATGAAGGACTGCCTGGCTTATCAGGATGCAGGCGCTGGCTGGCGGGCACATTCGCTCCATCCACCAAACTACTGGGTCTGGCGGTGGATCTGGGATCCACCAAACTGGCCTTTTACCTGGTTGATCTGGCGACCGGCTTCACCCTGGCCCAAACCGGGGTCATGAACCCGCAAATCGCTTACGGCGAGGATGTGGTCAGCCGCATTGCCTTTGCCAATCACAGTGAAGAAAACCGCCGCCTGCTGCAAACCCGCCTCGTCAACATCATCAACCAGACCGCTGCCGGTCTGTGTGAGCTGGCCGGTGCATCCACGGAACAGATTGTGGACGCCGTGCTGGCGGGGAACACCGCCATGCACCACTTCATCAGCGGGCTGCCGGTACGCCAACTGGGAGCTGCACCCTATATTCCCTCGGTCAGCACACCGCTCAGTTTTCCGGCTGCTGAAATTGGGCTTGAGTTTGCCCCGGGAGCGCGGGTTTACCTGCCGGCCAATATCGCCGGGTACGTGGGCGCCGATCACACCGCCGCGCTGCTCTCGAGCGGCATCACAGACGGGCAGGGGAGCAGCGTTCTGGTGGATATCGGCACCAACACCGAGATCAGCCTGGTGCACCAGGGGTGCGTTTACTCCTGTTCCACCGCCTCCGGCCCGGCTTTTGAAGGGGCGCACATCCATGACGGCATGCGTGCCGCTCCAGGTGCCATCGACCGGGTGCACATCCGGCCGGATGGGGTGCACTTCAGCACCATCCAGAATGCTGCGCCAACCGGCATCTGCGGTACGGGTATCCTGCAGGCCGTTTCGGAAATGCTGGATGCATCGCTGCTGGATGAGCGCGGCAGGCTGAACCGCCACGATTCGCGTATTCGTATAGCCGATGGAAGAACGGAATTCGTGCTCGTGCCGGCGGAGCAAAGCGGCAGCGGACGCGAAATTCTGGTCACGCGCAACGATGTGAATGAAATCCAGCTTGCCAAGGGCGCCATCCGCTCCGGCATCGATATTCTGCTGAGGGTGGCGGGGCTGGATGCCGCGCACATTGACCGGTGGGTGATTGCGGGTGCTTTTGGCACCTGGCTGGATCTGCCGAGTGCCATCCGCATCGGCATGTTTCCGGAGGTGCCGCTGGAGCGCTTCCGGCAGGTGGGCAACGCGGCCGGGATGGGCGCGAAGCAAATGCTGCTGGACAGCCGCACGCGGGATGAATCGGCCCGCCTGGCCGCAGGGGTGGAGTATGTGGAATTGACCGTTTACCCGGGCTTCACAGATATCTTTTTGCAAAACATGTATTTTCCAAATCGACACGCGTAGGGTGGTGTAGAGGAGTGGATAGCTAGCCTGTCTTGAAGGGTTTTCTCTCCACCCCGTAACCCACCAATTTTCTGATTTCTCACGTGTATCGCACTCCCAAAATGGGGGGCGAATTCTGATTGCGTTGTTGTAAGGAATGAGTAAAATTTCAGGTAGGGTGTGTTCGGTTTTTGAACACACCGCAAAAGGCTTCAATCAGTAAACGTTCTCTATCGAGTAAATTAAGGAATAGTGGTGTACATCCGGTTCGTGGGAACCCACGCCGAATATGACCAAATCGATGTGACCACGATATAAGGAACGTAAAAAATGGAAATCGAGCCCATTCGCATTTTGGAAAGCGCTTTTCATTTTGCTTCAGGAGAACTTTCGCACAATCCATTACACGTTGTTAATCCATTGTTATTGGTTTGTTAACTTCTGTTCGATAGAATGGCAGAAGAGGAAAAATACCGAATCATTGAATTCGATTTTCCATAGGAGCAGAATGCGTATTTTATTAAGCAATGATGACGGGATTTTCAGCCCGGGTTTAATCGCTCTGGCGGAAGTTGCCTCCCGGTTTGGTGAAGTGGTCATCTTCGCACCTGATTTTGAACAATCGGCTGTCGGACAGGCCATTACCATCCAGCGCCCGCTGCAATACCATCGGGTGAAAATGATAAAAGGTTTCGAGACGTATCGAGTCAACGGCACGCCCGCAGATTGCGTAGCGATGGGACTGTTTCATTTGGGTGGCGCCGATCTGGTTCTTTCGGGGATTAATCTCGGCAGCAACCTCGGGAGTGATGTCTGGCATTCGGGTACGGTAGCTGCGGCCAAGCAAGGGGTGATTCTGGGTGTTCAGGCGATTGCGTTCAGTCAGGAGGTCAACGGCGAGGAACCCGCTTACGAAAAGCAAAAACCATATATTGCCCGGGTGATCGAACTTCTAACTACCGGGGAGCACCCAGGGCTTGTCAACGTGAATTTGCCTCTGGAGCCAATTGGTATTCGTTGGACGCATCAATCCGTCCGACAATACAATGGCCAGGTGGTGGAGGGTCAAGACCCCAACGGCCGCCGGCATTACTGGTTTTCCGCAATTCCGCTGACAGCCCCGGATGAGGATAGCGACCGGTGGGCTATCGAAAACAATTTTGTCTCCCTCACGCCAATCCGGTTAAGTCTGACAGATGATGAATGGCTGGAGAAGTTATCCAATGTTCCGGTGAAATTTTACGATTTTGCCGGATAGAAAAACAGGGAGTATTTTCCTTTACCCCATCTCCACCGACTGCCCGCTGCTTTTCATCAGCCAGACATAGCCGTCTTCCAATGAGAATGTCCATGTAATCGACAAACACAATCCACAGTTGATGGGAAGTTTTTTGTTTATAATCGGTTGTGTGCGATGCTATGGCCTTCCTGGAAAGGTTCTTTTGTTTAACCATTTATTTTCGAGATTTTGGTACAATGATTTCAAAGTAATAAATGCAGCGTGGTTAACTGCGAAAGCGACTTGACAATCATTTACTTCCCCAAAATGCCTGAATTTTTACTTTGCGACGGCATTGAAAAAATCAAATCGGGACAAAAGAAATTGAGGTGTTTTCTTGGCAATGCATGCTAACCTAATCTCGATCAGTGTTTTTCTGTTTGGGTCATTATTAGCAAATATTGCATTTTATGCCTGGCATCACCGCACAACACGCGGATCGCAGATGTTTTCCATTTTTATGGCTTCAATAACGGTGTATGTCCTGGGATACAGCATGGAGTTGGCCAGCCTGGATTTACCAACCATGCTCTTTTGGAGCAAAATCGAGTACCTGGGCATCTTTTCTTTTCCAACCCTGTTCTTATTGTTTGTGCTTCAATACACCGGCCGGGATAAATGGCTTACGAGGAGAAATGTCCTTTTGCTGTTTCTTTTTCCGGCCTTGCTGCTCATTGCAAAAATTTTTGATGAAACTTTCCATCTGGTTTATCGCACCGCATGGGTCGATACCAGTGGGTTGATTCCAATGTTGGGATTTACCCGCGGCCCGATCTACCCGATGGCCCTTTATGCCATTTTCCCTGTCAGCCTGGGGATCGTCCTCCTGTGGAAAAGCAGACAGAATACCCAGGCGCTTTACCGGAGACAAGTCACC
>JAJFTV010000112.1 GCA_021372725.1 Chloroflexota bacterium
CATCACCACCCCTATCCCGGTCGCACCGATTCTCGTTTCTCCGGCCGCGGGAGCCTTTGTCACCACATCTACGCCAACCTTCACCTGGAACGCTGCACCGTATGGCTATCAGTACGAGATCCAAATCGGCAAGTCCTATACTTTTAGTTTGAGTTCCATCGTGGCAGGTGGAAAACTGGATCCAGGAGCGTTGACTTTCACAAGCCCTTCACTCAATGATGGCACTTATTACTGGCGTGTCAAAGCCTGGAACAACAACACAACCCCTGAAGCAGGCAAATGGTCGGCATACCGGATCGTCAAGATCGATACCGTTAATCCGGCCGATCCGGTACTCAAATCTCCGGCCGATAATGCGGTGCTTCTGACTACCAGGCCGGCCCTGTCGGTGACAGCGCTGCCGGCTGGCGCTAAATACATCCGCTTCCAGGTGGATGATGCCAACGATTTCGCCACACCTCTGGTGGATGTCAGCCCCGCCGCGGCTGCCTATACGTTCACTGCTGCCCAGGCACTGCCTTTTGGTAATTACTATTGGCGGGTTTGTTCGGTCGATGCGGCCGGAAATCAATCCAACTGGTCTGCAACGCGCTCATTCCTCGTAACGATCCTCAAAACGCCTGCCGATCAATCCACCATCACCGACAAAACGCCATTGTTCACCTGGGCCGCGGCGACAGGGGCAACCGGATACCAGATCCAGGTGGCTGATACAGATACCTTCGATTCCCCGCTGATTTACAACATTTACTCTGCCGCCGTCAGTTATGCGCCTGTAAATGCATTACCGGACGGTGTCCTTTACTGGCGGATGATGGTAACAACGGCTACCGGCGGGAGCAACTGGACGACTCCTTTCAAGTTCACAATCACTCCCTAAGACCAACTCAAGCGTTTTGTAACCCGTTTTACACCCTGCCCGATGGCGGATAAAGCCATCGGGCAGGGTTTTTAAATCCAATTTCCTGTCACAGATTAACGTCTATACGAATAACCTTTTCAGAACAAGTCATGATTTTGCCAACCGGGGTATTTACAGGTATACTTGGAGATAAGCAACGCCAATCCACCTCAGGTTTCAGCAAACCCGGTCATCAAAATAAAAACCATCATGCACATCCTGTGTTCCAAGAGCTTCATTCCCCTATTCTTGTGCATCTTCCTGCTCACTTTTTCTATCCCTGTGCAGGCTCAGGAGAGCAGCCCGGCTGCGGAAACAGCATCCGAAACACCCACTCCAAATAGTACAACACAAACACCCGAGAATACACCTGCCGGCACACATACGGTGACTCTGACACCGTCCGGCACCTCCAGTGAAAATAAAGCCACTGAGACCCCTCCATTATCTTCAGAAACACCGACGCCTGTCTCATCGCTCACACAAACCACGGACACCACCCCCGCAATTTCCCCGACCCCGATTCCACCCGCAACAACTTCCACCATCGCCACCGTCCAGCCCACCAGTAAACCGCCGGTATCTTGTCAGATGGATAATGTGTACAAATCACAAATTATCATCAGTTACAACTCAGCACCTCTCCCCAAACCTTCAGTAAATTATACGGTGGTGGAGAATTTCACAAGCGGGGATGGAATTGAGACCAGTGTTTTGCACGTAAACAAAGAAGATTTTTGCCAGGCACTTAATGAATTGCAAAAAAACAAGAGAGTGATCCTCGCGGAACCCAATTATTCGATCACACTCCTTGAGACGACTCCGAATGACCCTGATTTCTCCCTGCAATATTATCTCAACAATATCCGTGCCCCGCGCGGCTGGGATTTTACCACCGGTTCACCTGCCGTGACCATCGCCATTCTGGATACCGGCATTGATTTGGCCCATGTGGATCTGGCGGGAAAATTGGTGCCCGGTTTTGATTTTGTTTATGATGATGAAATCCCACAAGACGAAAATGGACATGGAACTCTGGTAGCCGGCATCGCTGCCGCCATCACCAACAACGGTGTCGGCATGGCAGGTGTTTCATGGGGTGCGCAGATCATGCCCTTGCGGGTGCTGGATGCTGCAGGCAACGGATCGTACACCAACCTCGCTGAAGCCATCATTTGGGCCACAGACAATGGAGCGCGGGTGATCAATATGAGCGTGGGGGGAGTGAATTATTCAGAAACATTAGAAGAAGCCGTCGATTACGCCGTGAAGCAAGGAGCGATCCTGGTTGCGGCAACCGGCAATACAGGCGCTTCCACGGTTTTATACCCGGCAGCCCTTCCTGGTGTCATCGGAGTGGGCGCCACGGATTCCTCCAATCACCTGGCATCTTTTTCAAATACCGGAGCAGGCGTCGATGTGGTTGCTCCGGGTGTGTCCATCTTTAGCACGTATCCCGGAAATATTTATCGATATTCATCCGGCACCTCCATGGCCGCGCCCCAGGTAGCCGGTTTCGCCGCGCTGCTGGCAAGCCTGCCGGAACTGCCATATTCGAGCCAAATTGTTGATATGATCGAATCCAGCGCAAAGGATCTGGGAAGATCCGGACGCGATTCCAGCTATGGTCATGGATTAATCCAGGTCGGGCCGGCCATCCGATCTGTGGTGGAAGGAGATTTCACAGCCACCCCCACATCAAAGAGTCACAAACAGGTTCCAAGCTTGACCCCCACCGGCATCCCTCCCCAAATATTCTTCATTCCTTCAGAATTCCCTACTCAAATCCTGCCAGGAGCAGGTACGGATGCCGGATTTTCAACGCCCACCCCGGGTGAGGTATTTATGCTGCAAAATACCGTTCCTGCCGCCTCCCCCACCGAGAGCAGTACTATTCCCATTCAATCCTTGCAGCCAACTCAAACACCCTCTATCGATGAGGTAAAGGAAAATAAATCGCTTTTCCTTTTGATTCTTGGCATCGTCTATATCATTTCAGGCCTTGCGTTGTTCATTTATACCCGCCGGTCTTTTCGATAATCTGTTTGGAAGGTGAAAAGCCAGAATCATCATTACGTGTTCAAGCATTGTCCCCAGCCGTGAGATTCAATTCGTCCAACAATTTGAAAAGCTCTTGATCATCCGGGATATCCGACATCGAATGGCCGTAATGGACAAAGCGTGCGGTGCCCTTTCTGTCTATGATCACCTGGGCAGGCATTCGTCCCATCTTGAATAAATTCACTTCCTGCCCGTACAGCTTGAGCACACTGGCCTGGGGGTCGGGCAGGCCAGTAAACGGCAGATCGTTCTGCTGCCAATAGGTCTCGAAAGCTTGTGCGTCCTCGGGGCCCACCACAATGATCCGGGTTTGCCGATTTTCAAATTCCTGATAGTCCTGGCGCAACTGCGCCATGTGTCGCCGGCAGAATGGTCACATAAAACCGCGGTTGAAGACAAGTAAAACGTTGCTCTTTCCCTTGAAATCAGAAAGATGAACTGTCTCCCCCTGAAAATTCTGCAGGGTGAAGTCTGGAGCTGTGGTATTCAATGAGATCTTTGGCATATTGTCCTTCCTTTGATTATTTTTATTGTGCCGGGTTCTGATTTTGGCGAGGAATCTTCAGGACGTATGCGGCTATCAATGTCAATGCCACAAGCCCAAAGGTAATCCAGGTGGGGATGGTCACCGCAGTAACTCCTGCGTGCCTGGCGCTTATCCCGGCCAGCGCCCACAAAATGACGGCCGTGTATGCCACATCCCGGCGGGTAAAATTCATCAGCGCTGTAATCACCAATACCGCGGCCAGCATAACACCCATCCAGATTTCGGGAGAAATCCCGAACCCATCCCACTGCCAATAATCCAGCAGAGCAGTCACGTTTGCTATGGTGGCAACGGTGATCCACCCCAGGTAGATGCTGAAAGGAAGATGCACCATCCATCTTTCAGCGGGCGAAACTTTTACGCGCTGAACACCCAGGCGTAAATAAGTGATGATTAATGTGGCAAGCAAAACGAACATCGCGATAACCGTCAGCGGGAACTGTTCGTAATGCCACAGGAAGATCCAGGTACTGTTTGCCAGGCCACCAAGGGCAATCCACCAACCCGTTGCACGCAGACGGGGATTTTCCCGCTGCGATGGCAGAGCCTGGAAAATACCATAAATGATTAAACCAACATAGATCAAACCCCAGATTGAGAAAACGTAACCTGCCGGAACAAAATAAACCTGGAACCTGTCAGAAATCTGCCCGGTATTCAATCCATTCAGGGGCAGGGCATTTGCCAATCCATTCACAACCAGCGTGGCAAGAATTGTGAGCACTACTGTAATTTGACGAATGGTATCTTTCATTTTCACACCCCCTTTACTGTGTGTCCTGCTATTTTAGCAACATCTCTTTTCGATTGATCAGACAATTCATACCATAATTATATCAAATATTTTGTGGCCGAATCCAACCGCGAACAAACAATCCTGACCGGTTGCCCGTCGGGTGAGTAGCATTATTTCCCGCAGATGTTACTGATCCAATTACACCGGAAAGGATCGAATGTGATTTATCTGGGTGTCAATGTGCCTTTTGAGCGAATAGAACAAACTGCCGCGGCCATCCATCCCGCCCTAATTGTTCTGGCAAGCCCAGCCGTACAGCACGGCGTCGGTGATGCACCCTGCAACCATCCTGTTTCAGAAATTGGGCACACTATAGTCTTATGGCGGATTTGTCCTCAATTGCATTTCGGAGATACGTGGTCAAATCCCAACCTATTTCCTGTGTGAGAAACTGGACACTACCTCAAATTTTCCTATTGACAAGCGATAAAGACTAAGTATATAATAATGTTAATCGTTTAACATCTTTTATTTTAATCAAATCGTAAAACTCTTCGAAATTTCTAACGCTATAAATATGGTCTGTACAGCAAAATAAACTGGCGGTCACATTATAGGGTCTAAGGGAATAAAATGGGTCTTTACATCGAAATTTCCATGCAATATTCAACTTATTAACGTATCAACACCCAAATCTGAAATATTTGATTTCTAATTTGGGTACAACTTGATTTTTATTATTCACTAAATTGTTAATCGTTTAACATTTAAAACAACGTTAAAGGAAAAAAGCTGTATGAGCATCAAGAAAATTGCAGAAATGACGGGTTTATCGACAGCGACTGTTTCCCATGCACTCAACAACAATCGCAAAGTTTCCGACAGCAGTCGCCAAAAAGTCTTAATTGCCGCCCACGAGATAGGCTATCGACCAAATCTTGCCGCTCGGATGCTCAGGACACAAAAATCTAGCACCATTGCCTTTGTAATCCCAACTGATGAATTGAACAGGAATGCCAACTACTTTTACATGGATGTGCTTCTGGGCATCCGAAAGAAACTCGCGGAAACGAATTACTATGTCATTGTTTCCAACTATGGGGCATCAGCCGAGGGTGAGAAGAGTTTGCGAGCGGTGCAAGTATTGCAGAAGCAATGGGTGGATGGCATTATTCTGGTCCCATCCTCCCGGAATCCTAATCAATTAAATATCTTGAAGGAAATGGGCGTGCCATTCGTGC
Organism: Chloroflexota bacterium; assembly: GCA_021372725.1. Lineage (GTDB taxonomy): Bacteria > Chloroflexota > Anaerolineae > Anaerolineales > Anaerolineaceae > JAJFTV01. The sequence goes on from JAJFTV010000112.1 coordinate 5,487, forward strand.
TAGTAGACCGGCGTGTGGATGGCTCAGATTTTAGCTGCGTGGACTCAAGCAATGAGACGGGGGCTTACGAAGCGGTATCGTTACTTGCACGCAGCGGTAAAAAGAAAATCGGCTTACTTGGCGGTGGGTTAGGCGTTTCCTCAGGTGCAATGCGTTACAGCGGTTATAAAAAAGCAATCCACAGCCTGGGCTTCGATTATGAAGACGAGTATGTAATCCTGGCCAAACAATATTCAATTGAAAACGGTCGTCTTTTTGCCAGAGAGCTTCTTGCAAGAGGAATTGACGGATTATTCGTTTCTGACAACGTACTTACCATGGGTGCTGTCCTGGAGCTGAACAGCCAAGGTGTAAAAATACCTGAAGATATCGGAATTATTGGCTACGATGATTTTGACTGGATGGATATGATTACACCGCCACTGACTACTGTCAAACAGCCAGCATATCAAATGGGTTATGTTGCTGCAGAAATGATGATGCGGAAGATTATTGGTATGGATGTGAATGAAAAAGTAATGTTGGATACAAGCATTGTAGTACGAAAATCTCATGGATGAAAATTAATTAAAGGAATAACTCAATGTCAAAAACAAAAATCTTATTTGCAGGCGAATCCGCCACGATTGCGACAACGCATATAAAGGGAGTGGACTCATTTACGCATTATAGCTATAGTGAAGCGGCACGATACATTCTCCCAAAGCTGCGGGAAATTGAAATTGATGTGGATTATATGCCTTGCCACGATGTTATGGCAAAATTTCCCCTGTCAGTGGAGGAGCTTAATAAATATGATTGTGTGGTGATAAGCGATTTGGGCAGCAACAGCCTTTTGTTTCATCCAAATGTACTGCGATCACAAAAAATGCCAAACCGGCTTGAAGTACTCCGCGATTACGTGAAAGGAGGTGGTGGTTTTCTGATGATAGGCGGCTATATGTCGTTTGCAGGTGTTGAAAACAAAGCCCGCTTTCATGAGACGGAACTTGAAGAAATGATGCCTATTGAAATACTTGATCACGATGACAGAGTGGAATTACCACAGGGCTTTTGTCCGAAAGTGGTCGATGCGGAACATCCAATTGTAAAAAGTCTTCCTTCCGTCTTCCCTTCAATGCTGTTTTACAACAAAACCATCCTGAAAAGTGGCGCAAAACTGCTGCTCGTAAACGATGAAAACGGACGAAATGACCCCATCCTGGCGGTCTGGAACTATGGAAACGGCAGAGCAGGAGCGTTTACGCCTGACTGTGCACCTCATGGTGCAACTCCGGAATTCTTGAATTGGGAACATTATGGCGAATTCTTCGCAAACACAATACGCTGGTTGAGCGAAAATCTATAAAGTAAAGGTGAATTAATCTTAAAGAAGGCCAATGGTATTGTGGGCAAGATTGTCGAAACGCTTTCTGGGGAAAAGGCAATCTGATACATCAAACCCAAATCATAAATAAGTATTTAGTACAAGGAGAATAAACGTGAAAAGGACAATAGCTATTTTGATGTTGGTGGTGATGTTGTCGGCAGTTATAGCAAGCTGCTCCACACCTGGAAGTACACCAGTTGCCACCGAACCTGCGGCGACCGAAGCACCGCAGCAGGTCGACACAGCAGTAAGCCCAACCGAAGTGCCGGCTGAGGTTACCCCCATGAGTCTTAAGGTTGGTCTGAGTACCGAACCGATCTCCATGGATCCTCATGTCGGAAATGATTCCAACACTGCTACTGCACTGATGTTAGCCTTCGAAGGTTTGCTCAACGTAGTTGACGGGAAAATCGAGCCAGGTATGGCTGAATCGTACGAGGTTTCCGAAGATGGTACCGTGTATACCTTTCATCTTCGCGATGCCAAATGGTCCGATGGTAAAGCTGTAACCGCAAGCGATTTTGCTGATACCTACAAGCGCATGCTTACGAGGAAAGACGCAATGGATCTCGCATATCTGATTTTCCCGATCAAGAATGCACAGCCCATCAACGCTGGCGAAAAAGACGTCTCCGAGTTGGGTGTCGAAGTCGTCGATGAAAAAACTCTTGTTATTACACTCGAAGCTCCATTCCCATTCATGGTAACCCTCTTTTCATCCAGCGCGATGTATCCCATCCGCAACGATCTCGCTGAAGAATACGGAAATGCCTATGGTTCAGCCGCCGACAAGATCGTCAGCAACGGGCCGTATCAACTCCAAGAATGGGCTCATAACGACAGGATGATTTTTGTCAAAAACCCGGATTACTGGAATGCAGACGCAATCAAAATCGAAGAAGTCACTCTGTTACTCGTCAGCGATCCAAACACCATGAAGAACATGTATGATACCGGCGAGATCTACTGGATGGAAGTTCCCTCCGATATGATCGCTGCTTATGAAAATACTCCCGAATTCACTTTTTATGCCAGCGGTGGGGTAACTTTCATCGTGCTAAGCCATAACGGTGCAAGTGAGAAAACCGCCAAGATCACGAAGAACCGCAATTTCCTCATGGCTCTGTCTTCTTCAATCGACCGGGAAGCACTCGTGAAGGCAATGTTCCCAACCAATAAACCGTTTACCGGCGTGATCAACCCTGTCATTTCTGACGAACTTGGAGGGCAATGGGGTGACACTTATGATGTAACCAATGTTTATCATAAAGTTAATGCTGATCCGGAAGCAGCAAAAGCCTATATCCAGGCTGCATGTGACGAACTCGGCTATGCATCTGCTGCGGATATGCCCGTTTTTGATTACTTCACAACCTCAGGCGATGTCCAGCGTACACTGGCTGAATACTTCCAAAATACATGGGAGGAAACATTAGGCATCAAGATTGAGATTCGTCAGCTTGAGTTTGCCCAATATTGGGAGAATCTCTATAATCAACCCTATGATATCGCCCGCACTGGCTGGGGTCCTGACTATGATGACCCATTCACTTATCTTGATATGTGGGATAGCCGCGGCGGTTGGAACAAAACGGGTTGGGTTGGCGAAGAATATTATCTACTCATCACCGATGCAAACAAGGAACCTGACTTCAAAAAACGAAACGATATGTTCTTCGAAGCTGAAAAAATACTGCTCACCGAAGCACCCATCATCCCATTGTACGTGTCACGAGGCGCACTGGTCCTTAGCTCCGAAATAAAAGATGTTAGTATCAATACATTCGGAGCTCGCTTCGACTTCAGATATGCCACACTTGAACAGTAATTCGTAATAAACGTTGGGGTCGCTTAGATCCCCCTCCTAATGCGACCCCAACAACCTTTACTTGGGTTTCGGTCAGCAAGACAAATGGATGATCAATCTCATGAAGATCTTGAAATTCATTTCCAAACGTATCGCTGTTTCAGTATTAATGATTTTTATTTTGGTTACCATCTCATTCTTCATGGTCAAATTGATACCTGGAAGTCCGTTTACCAGTGAAAAAATGCAGGCTGGTAATAAAGAGGCCATCTACGCGTATTATGGCCTCGACAAACCTGTATATGAGCAATATTTTACCTACCTCACAAATTTATTAAAAGGCGATCTTGGCGTATCGTATAAAATCAGAGCAATTTCAGTAAACCAGATTATTGCGGATGCATTTCCTTATTCACTAGACCTTGGCTTACGAGCAATCGCTTTTGCATTAACGATGGGATTACTGCTGGGTATTATTGCCGCGTACCAAAGAGGTAAGGCGATGGATACCTTTACCATGATATTGGCAATCATAGGCACATCGGTGCCTTCATTTATCATCGGCTTTTTTATTCAATACATATTTGCTGTAAAGTTACGCTGGTTTCCTGTTGCGGGGTATGAAAGCCTGGCGCAGACCGTGCTTCCAACATTCGCCCTCGGTCTTGGTATGCTCGCCACGATATCAAAATATACCCGAACGAGCATGCTTGAGGTGATCTCATCCGACTACGTAAAAACTGCTGATTCTAAAGGGCTGTCCAAACTGCGCATCATTTTTGTCCATCAATTAAGAAATGCGCTTATGCCCGTTGTAACACTTCTCGGCCCCATGGTTGCCAGTGTCATCACAGGCACATTCGTGGTCGAAAACGTTTTTGCAATTCCCGGGCTTGGCAGGCATTATGTAACTTCCGTGCAAAACCTCGATTATACACTCATAACAGGCTTGACAATTTTTTTCGCTGTTTTACTCGTATTGATGAACCTGGTCGTCGATATCGTTTATGCGGTTATCGACCCGAGAATACAACTGCAATGATTTTCGGCATTCGCATTTTACAACAAAATTAACTATTTTTCGTTGCGTCACGAAGGAATGAATATTGATATGGAAATGTACGAAGATGCTGATGAATTAATACCTGATGATGACCTTTTTGCGCCTGTAGGTGTGAGACCTGAAGAGGTGGACTCTATCAAGCGGAAAAGCCAGACATATCTTCAAGATGCACTACGCCGGTTCAAGCAAAACAAGGCCGCAGTTTCAGGCATGCTGTTGATTGTGGCGCTCTTCCTTCTTTCGTTTTTTGGTCCATTCATGGTGAAATATGGCTATAACTCCACCGATCTGGCAGTTGCAAATCAGGATCCATCTGCTGAACACTGGTTCGGAACAGACGAGCTGGGTAGGGATATGTGGGCAAGGGTGTGGACGGGTGGTCGCATTTCCATCCTCATAGGCATTATTGCCGCTTTTCTTCAGGGCTCGATAGGTATCATATTAGGAAGTATTGCAGGATTTGTTGGTGGAAAAGTCGACAATTTTATTATGCGCGTTGTCGAATTCCTGATGGCCTTTCCTTACCTTGTATGGGTCACTCTTCTTATGATGATTACCGGTTCAGGCATTTTACCCATGATTCTTGCCCTTACGCTCACCGGTTGGCTCTCTATGGCTAGGTTGGTACGTGGACAAATACTATCATTGAAAAATGAGGACTATGTACTTGCTGCAGTCTCATTAGGATCCGAAGGCAAGCGAATTATTCGTAAGCACATGATCCCCAATATGATGGGGGTGATCATTGTCAATATGACATTTGCAATACCCGGTGCAATTTTCTCCGAAGCATTTTTGAGCTTTATAGGCATTGGCATCAAGTCACCTGAAACCTCATGGGGACTTCTGGTAAGTATGGGTATGAAGCAGATATATACATATCCCCTGAGGTTGTTTCTGCCGAGTATATTAATCAGTCTTACCATGCTTTCCTTGCAGCTTATCGGTGATGGGTTGCGCGACGCACTTGACCCCAAACTGCGACGTTAAAGTAGATAAGGAATGTGATAAATATATGAGCGATAACATTCTTGAAATACGAGATTTTCGAATTTCCTTTGATACTTACGCTGGCGAGGTACAAGCGGTGCGAAGCGTAAGTTTTGAGGTTGCGCGCAACGAGATCATTGCCATTGTAGGTGAATCGGGAAGCGGTAAAAGCGTCATGACGCAATCTATTGTCAAGCTGCTTCCATCGCCACCCGCAGTGATTAAGAGCGGAAGTGTAATTTTCGATGGTAAAGAAATATCTTCTTATAACTTTAAACAACTGAGGAATATTAAGGGAAAAGAAATTGCTTATATCTTCCAGGACCCCATGACAAGTCTTAACCCTACCATAAAAATAGGAAAGCAAATCACAGAAGGGATTTTGACACATTCAAAGCTTAGACGGGTGGAGGCAAACGAAAAAGCTCTTTTACTGCTTCAAAACGCAGGTATTCCTAATCCTCAAAAGCGCATGGAGCAGTATCCACATGAACTTTCCGGCGGCATGAGACAAAGGGTTATGATTGCGATTGCTATTTCGATGAACCCGAAACTACTGATCGCTGACGAACCAACAACAGCGCTGGATGTCACTATCCAATCACAAATACTGGGTACGCTTAAGGATATCAACAAAAAGCTCGGTATGTCCATGATACTGATTACCCACGATATGGGGATTGTGGCGAATATGGCTCAACGGGTTATTGTGATGTACGGAGGAAAGATTGTGGAGAGCGGTGGTGTGATAGAGATATTTGAGAGCGCACAACATCCCTACACCCGCAGCTTGCTGGCATCTGTTCCAAGCCTTGATGCAGATTCAAATAAACCGCTTGACTATATTCTGGGATCACCACCAGATATGATTGATCCACCCACTGGCTGCCCATTTGCGCCAAGATGCAGGTTTTCCATGAAAATATGCTATCAACAAATGCCCGGGTGTACTGAAACTGGCGATGGTCATAGAGCATATTGCCATCTTATAGATAAGCGCGCATCTACACAGAAGTTCCGTTTTAATAATGAATATTCTCTTACTCAACTTAAGGGCGTGTAACCATGGATACTTCGGAATATATGGTTGAGATTTCGCATCTCTGCAAGTACTTCGAGCTCAAAGGAGGTTTAACGCTTAAAGCTGTGGATAATGTAACCTTCAAAATTAAGCGCGGTGAAATTATGGGGCTGGTAGGAGAATCTGGCTGCGGAAAGACCACCCTGGGGCGTACCATCAAGCTTCTTTACCTGCCCACATCCGGTACGATTAAGTTTAATGGAGAAGAAGTTAAACCTAAAGACAAAATTTATATGAAGGAATTCACACGCAATGCACAGATGATATTCCAGGATCCGTACTCCTCTCTTGACCCACGAATGACTGTGGCAGAAATCATATCGGAGGGCATGGAGATCCACAATATGTATTCTGCGAAAGAAAGAAGAAATCGTGTCATCGAGCTATTAAGGCTGGTAGGACTTGGTCACGAGCACGCCAATCGCTTTCCGAGTGAATTTTCAGGTGGGCAGCGACAGCGTGTGGGGATAGCGCGCACACTGGCAGTGAATCCACAATTCATAGTATGTGATGAGCCAATCTCCGCTCTCGATGTATCCATTCAGGCACAGATAGTCAATCTTTTTAAGGATCTTCGACAAAGGTTAAACCTCACCTACTTATTCATCGCACATGACCTATCCATGGTGAAATACATATCAGATAAAGTTGCAGTGATGTATTTGGGTAAAATTGTTGAAATATCAAATTCAAAGGAAATTTACAGGAATCCATTACATCCTTATACCGAGTTTCTTCTCTCTTCCATACCCATTCCCAACCCGAGGACTGAGGCAAATCGGGAACATATCGTTGCAGGCGATGAAATGCCAAGCCCCATCAATTTACCCAAAGGGTGCAGTTTTCAGCCACGCTGCAGATATGCTTTTGATGACTGTTTGAACTCATCACCTGAACTGATTGAGATTGAACCCGGTCACTTTGCAGCCTGCTTTAAGGCTGAAAATAGAAAATCATCTACCTGACAGGAGAAGGACAGCATGTTCAGCAAACCAATATTACAGAAACGATTAGAACGTGCCTATTCGGCATTAAGAGAATTCGATGTAGATGTTTGGATAATTCTCGGCAGGGAAACGCATTTTACTCCCGAACCTTCATTGATGTATTTGTTACCTGCGGCTGTGCTGCCACTTTGTGCACTTGTGATTACCAAAACAGGTGAGAGTGTATGTATTGTTGGCGCACTGGATGCGGAAGAAATTGAAACGTATGGAGCCGTCTCCGAGGTGGTTTCATATCGTTCTGATTTTGAAATCCATTTAACTGATGTATTAAAACGATACAGGCCTGCACAGAAGATCGCCCTCAATTATTCCGAAGTGGATCCATCTTCCGATGGACTATCGTATACACAATACAAGCGAGTGATGCGTTGTCTTGATAAAACAGAATTTAAGGGCGAACTCATTTCCGCATGCAACATCATGAAACGGGTACGTGCACAGAAATCCCCGGAAGAGATTGCTGGGATAGAACGAACGGTTCTTACTGCCATGAACATTTACGATTCGGCCAAAGATTTTATTAGAAGCGGGGTATCTGGAGCAGATATTCAGCATTTCTTCCAATCCAGGGTACATGAACTCAATGCGGATTATTCATGGCCCAAGCTCGGTAACCCTTTTGTTTCCATCGGCACTCGCTCAAGCTACCTTTGTAAGCGCCCCCCGACCGACATATACGCACAACCCGGCGATTTGATCAACGTTGACTTTGGACTCCGTATCGACGGTTTTGGATCAGATAATCAACGTTCTTTTTATGTATTAAGGGATGGTGAAAACTCCGCTCCAGAAGAAGTCCGAAGCGCGTTTGAAGCTGTGAAGGCCGCAATTTGCGCCGCAGTAGATATCGCTGCTCCTGGTATTTACACTACGGTAACTCGTGATAAAGCCAATGAGATATTCGTCAGTCGGGGTTATCCTGCAGTCGGTGGCCTTGGACATGAGATGGGTACATTCGCCCACGAAGGTGGAGTACACTGCGGTTCTGATTACGCGATCGATGAACTTGACTGCTTTCTTGAAACGGGCATGGTATTTACGATGGAGCCCGCAATCATAACCTCTCATGGCAGACTTTGCCAGGAAGAAGATGTTGTAATCACCGATAATGGTTGCAGGTTTTTAAGTATTCCGCAAAAAGAGGTCTGGCTTGTAAAGTAATCATCGATTATGTGTACTATTAATATTTGTGAACTTTGATGAGAAGCTTAAATTTAAAAATAAAGCACATCTCACTTGGTCAAGGACGATAAACCCTTTAGGGTTTTATATACCGGCTTGCGGGTCTTTTTGGATTGCTTTAGAAATAATACCCCAGGAGAGAGATGTTTTCTTGAAAATGATGAAGTAGCTACCTATATCCTACTTCTGTATCCCGATTCTTGACGAATTCTAAAATCGTGATTAACACTCTCAAATTGAAAAAGAGCCCCTGTATTGCGATGATCAATATAAAAAATTTCAACCTGTATGGTGGGTGCTGTTCACCATTGGTAAAGAATCTGATCTCTGAAGATGTGTATAATACATTGGAAATTGTGCTCTTTTTGGAAATCGCAATTCAGAACAAGTCAAAATGTTTTTTCTAATCTTATCTTCAAACAAAAACTCAGAAATGGCTCAATGCCTGCTTAGATAAGCCGAGGAATCATCACAGAAACCAGTTTATTGATGGAGGTGAACATGATCTATATAGAGAATAATTCGATGGATCCTTTTATCAATTTTGCGCTTGAATACTACATCATGAAAGAATTAATTTTGGGGGATGATGTTTTCTTGTTCTGGAGAACTGAACCCACTCTGATGATTGGCAGACACCAAAATACAATCGAAGAAATCAATCAGGATTATGCCAAACAAAAGAATATTCACGTTGTCAGGCGTATCTCAGGGGGAGGAACGATTTACACGGATCCAAATGGCTGGCAGTTCAGTTTTATCATAAAAAACAAGCCGATTCGCGAAATTGATTTTAAGATTTACACGGCCATGATTATTGGAACATTATCTGAATTAGGGGTAGAAGCCTATCTGAGCAATCGAAATGACATATTAATTGATGGGAAAAAAATATCGGGGAATGCGCAATATATCGATGAAAAATGTGTTCTTCAACATGGTTCGCTTTTATTTAATACAGATTTGGATGAACTTGTCAAATCGATAACGGTTTCCGATGACAAAATTGTCTCAAAAGGTATCAAATCCATCCGCGAACGGGTGACAAATATTTGTTCCTATATGGATAAAAAGGTTGATACCCTGGAGTTTAAAGAGTTAATGATCAATGGCTTATCAAAAAAGATTACTGGAACGTATGAATTGACATCGAAAGACCTGGAGAGGGTCGATGAGATTGCAGACGAAAAATTTAGAAAATGGGAATGGAATTATGAAGAATCGCCAAAGTTTAATATAAAGAAAGCCAGCAGGTTTGAAGGCGGGAAAATAGAATTCGACATTTATGTACATAAAGGGCATGTCGATCACTGTAAAATATATGGCGATTTTTTTAGCAATGGGGATATCGAGGTCGTTTCAAAATCCTTGATCGGATGTCCCTACAAAACTGAGGACATCAGAGCTGTCCTTGAAAATATTCATGCCGAGAACATTTTCTATCGGATCAATTTGGATGAGTTACTAAGTTGCATAATATGAATACTTTTTTCCAGCAACAAGACCGAAAAAATCAAGCAGGTCACTTATTTGGCAGCGGATGATATAAGATTACTACCCATGGAAATAACTTATTTGCACAAGACGGTTATAATTCTTCACAAGAGTGATCATCATGGCACAAAACCCCACGCGAGATCGTCTTCAAACCAACAAGGATATTCCCCGGCCGGTTCGTCGTCCAGAGTGGATTAGGGTGACCGCGCATTCGGGCGAAAAATATAACGAGCTGCAAACGCTGATGCGCTGCAAAGAATTGCATACCGTATGTGAGGAAGCAGCTTGTCCCAACATGGGTGAATGCTGGAACAGCGGTACTGCAACCTTTTTAATGCTGGGGGACGTGTGCACCCGTGCCTGCCGTTTTTGTGACATCCAACATGGTATGCCCGCAGAAATCGATTGGCAGGAACCCGAACGCGTTGCCCAGGCTGTTAAATCCATGCAGTTGAAACACGCTGTCATCACCAGCGTCAATCGCGATGAACGTAAAGACGGCGGCGCCCCAATCTTCGCGGCGGTCATTCGTCGTATCCGCGAGCTGGTGCCAGGATGTTCCGTCGAAGTGCTTATCCCCGATTTTAAGGGTAACCTCGAAGCACTCAGGATCGTCATGGATGCCCGTCCTGAAATCCTCAATCACAACGTGGAAACCGTCCCCTCTCTCTTCAAGATTGTCCAACCACAGGATCATTACGAATGGTCCGAGGCTATCTTGCGTAATGCCAAATGGATGGATGCTGATGTACTCACCAAATCCGGTATCATGGTTGGCCTGGGTGAGACAATCGACGAGATACAAGCCGTCATGCGTGATCTACACAGTTGGGATGTAGATATCCTCACCATTGGCCAGTACTTGCAGCCCTCCCGCCGGCATCTGCCCATCGCTCGCTATTACACACCGGATGAGTTTGCTTCCCTCAAAGAGTACGGCATGAACCTCGGCTACAAATGGGTCGAAAGCGGCCCTCTCGTACGTTCCTCCTATCATGCCGTCGAACAGGTACGGGCTTTGAGCGCCGTTCATCGCCAGTTAAATAGTTAAATATTTCACCACGGATTCTTATTGTTAGCGCCACCCAAAACAGGCTCGTAAAATTAGGAATCTGAATATACATATCGATTTGCTGTCAAAACAGTGCAGCCAAACAAGAAAAGTCGTTAACCGAGCTGACCAAACACTGGTTCCTCCATCAGATAAAAGACTATGAGTAATAAACCGGTCCCTGCAAAAATCCATTTCACGTCTGCCCTGATCGTCTTGATTGTTCTGGGACTGGCAGTCCATCTGCTTGTTCCACAAATCACCAGTCTGGAACATTCGTGGTCGGTTATCAAAGGGATGACCTGGTGGGCAGTGATCCTGGCGGTAGCAGCCCAGGTACTCAGTTATCTTGCCAGCGGTTTCATGCTGCAAGCCATTGTGAATATAAATCATCAAAATATATCGGTATTGAAAGGCGCGTTAATCACCATCGCCTCAACCAGTTTTGGTATGGTGGCAGGCGGATGGCTGGGCGGCGCTGCCGCAACCTACACCTGGTTGCGAAGAGAAAATCAAACCGGGAATTCTTCCGTGCTGGCGGGTACATTGCCAAGTTTATTGAACAATGTGGTTCTGGTAGGGATAGCCTTGATCGGCACCCTGTTTCTGCTGCTTCTCCATGATCTCAGCAAATTACAATTGATTGAATTCAGCGTGATTTCATTGTTATTAGTGGCTTTATCTGCCAGTGTAGTGATTGCAGTCCGTTTTCCGGAAAAGGCCACCCGGTTTGCAGTGTGGTTGTCTGGCCATTGGAGCTCCCTACGGCGTAAACAATTTGATCCCGAAAAAACCGAGACTTCCGTAAAACAGATTTTCCTTGCCCTGGAATCGTTTCGGAATGGAAAATGGCTGCTTCCGATGCTTGGAGCAACAGGCTCCATACTTTTCGATATACTGACTCTTTATTTTATGTTTGTAGCAGCCGGACACAATGTCAGCCCGACAATCCTGTTTGCCGGATATGGCCTGCCACTCCTTCTGGGAAAAATGGCATTTTTATTGCCTGGAGGTGTTGGCGTGGTCGAGGGAAGCATGGTAGCGCTTTACACGAGCCTCAAAGTTCCAAACGCGATCAGCGTCGTGGTGATCCTGGGCTATCGGATGATCTCCTTCTGGCTGCCAACTCTGCTGGGTTTTCTTGCGGCTGCCTATCTAAGTCGAAAAACACCCAACTCCAAAGAGGAACGTCAAGCCGCCACTTGATTACCGAAGACGCCCCCATCATCTGTTCATGAATCGGGTATGAGCACCTTTTGTAAATCTGCCATAATCGGGTGAGCAGCAGCTTCTCCCACGGCAATCAATTCACTCCCACGGTTGTAACCTGTCATCACTGTGATATCAGACGGAATTGGTAATTTGAGCATAAAATCGGGTGGCGATTGCTGTAGTTTATAATCTCTTTGCTGTCGCATGATGAGATCCAGTGACTCGCCGAGAACGGAAATCAGTCCGCCGAGTGTTCCAATAATAAAACGTTTTTGTTCCAACGATTGCCAGAACGGGTTGTAATCATTACTGGAAACATCCACAGCCAAAACGATATCTGCACCCATTTGGCGCACAACGTCTGCTGGCAGGTTATTAAGCAGGCCTCCATCCACCAACCGTTGCCCTTCGCGTCCAACCGGAGCGAATATACCGGGAAGGGACACTGTAGCCCGTACCGCATCCGCCACATTTCCCTCATTCAAATGAACTTCCTGACCACTGATCAAATCCACAGCAACCAAAGTGAGAGGGATTCGCAAGTCAGTAAAAGTGAGATTCTGGAGGACCTCACGGAAAAATCCGTGCATCAGCTCTCCCTGAAACAAACCATAGCGGGGCACCATGGGATCAACCAGCTTTATGAGCTGGCGTATATTGGTATATCGCAGAGCCACTTCTTCGATGGCATCCGGGTGCATACCGGATGCATAGACGGCAGCGACCAATCCGCCCATACTGGTTCCAGCCAGATAATCCACTTGAATATGGGCGCGCTCCAACTCTTTAAGCACACCAATATGAGCCAGACCACGCGCCCCTCCACCGCTTAATGCCAGACCGAGTTTGGGTTTACCAAATAAGTTTTGTTTCATTTCATTTGTTTCTTCAACAGTCATCATTCACCTCAAAAAGGATGACTGCCAATGCACTGTTAACCATGGCGCTGGTTGGCGCAGAATCGGACACCTCGTACTCAAATTTGTACAAGCTCGGCATCTTTTTAATCAACCGGTCGTAATCCTCACCGCTGTTTCTCAGAATGCTCGGCACACGTTTGTCATGCAGCGGATTAACAATCTGTACGTCACAGTTAACCGGATGCAGTTCCTGTAGAGCGGCCGAGATAGCCCTGGCTGCACTGCGATGGCCAAATCCGGCATCAGCAGTAAGAATCAGGATACGTTTTTGAGCAGTGCTTGAGTCTTCCTCAGAAAGCATTTCGACCCCCAGATTCAGAAGAATACTGAAAACATAAAAAATGGATCTCTTTTTACATTCACTCCAATAATTATAAGATGAAATGAATGGAACCGATCAGGCTATATGTAAAAATTTTATGAAACCACCTTAGGTAACACCTTCTGCGGCAGGCACGGCGGATGTCGGTTCGATTTGGGCAGCTTTTGGCGCGCATCCGGCAACACTCAAAACGATGCCCGATCCACCAACAACAAGCGAGCCCTTCAGGAATTCCCGACGGCTCAAATCCACTGATTTCTTTTTGCTCATTCTCCTTCCTTATGATAATTGTATAGATGGTTGGATCGTAAAAACTAAATCATTTAGCGAATCGTTCCACGCGGTTCGATTTCCTCGCCGATCATCCGCTGTTTGCCGTTGTCATGGCATTGTGAACAGAAATCGATCTGCTCGCCATGCGACACATGACATGTCTTGCATGTAGGGTAAGATGTGCCACTGGGTCCATGATATGGCAAACCTCTACTTGACCCTTGACAACCGACCATAATGAATGTAAACTATTCCTATAAAGTCTATATTATCAATAGAGATTAATATTTTCAAATGCAGTTATCCAAACGAGGAGAATACGGTCTTAGAGCGATGATCCAACTGGCGCACCCCGCCCCAGACGGAACTGTTCGGATTTTGCAGATCAGCGAGATCGCCAATATGGAAAATATGCCGGTCAAATTTCTCGAACAAATTCTTCTGACTCTGAAGAATTCGGGCCTGCTGCAAAGCAAGCGCGGGGTGTCAGGCGGTTATTACCTTGCCAGACCTGCCTCTGAAATCATGCTCGGACAGATTGTTCGTCTTCTGGATGGGCCCCTGGCACCCATCCGCTGCGTCAGTCAGTTGGCCTATGAACCCTGCGGCTGTCCAGACGAAAAGACTTGCGGGCTGCGTATGGTGATGGGCGATGTACGCAATGCAATCGCTGACATTCTGGATCATACATCCCTGGCGGATGTTTCCGCGCGGGCATTGGCAGCAAAAAATTAGATTATTTTTTTACTTTGATTGTCTACTATTCCAATAGAGATACTTACATCACTTTTATAAGGAGTTCAAAATGAAAAAATCAATATCACGCTTTATCGCTTTACTTGTCATTGCAACGTTCCTGTTGTCAGCCTGCGCGACGAATGCAGCAACCACGGCTTCTACTGCGGCGACGACAACGGAACAAAAAGGCACCATTGCCATTTCCGGTGCATTCGCCCTCTATCCGATGATGACCCGCTGGGCAGAAGAGTATCAGAAGATCTATCCCGATGTGCAGTTCGATGTCTCGGCAGGCGGTGCAGGGAAAGGCATGACGGATGCCCTTTCCAATGCAGTCGAGATAGGAATGGTTTCGCGTGACATCACCCCGGAAGAAGAAACACAGGGTGCATATTGGGTGCCGGTGGTCATCGATGCAGTATTCCCGACCATCAACGCAGAAAATCCGGTTCTCGACACATTACTCAAAAAGCCATTAAATAAGGAAACCTTTACCAAAATCTTCATCACCGGTGAAATCAAAACATGGGGTGATGCCATTGGCGATCCCGGCATTACTGATGAGATCCACGTCTACACCCGCTCCGATTCCTGTGGCGCAGCCGAAACATGGGCTAAATATCTGGGCGGTAAACAGGAAGACCTGCTTGGTATTGGCGTCAATTCAGATCCGGCACTTCTGGATGCAGTAGTCAATGATCCTTTGGGAATTGGGTATAATAATCTGAATTACGCTTTTGATATTTCGACCGGCAAAACGGTGACGGGCTCACTGGTTATGCCAATTGATGTCAATGAAAATGGTGTAACCGATCCCGATGAGTTGCTTGAATCGACCACCGAGGCTGTGGCGGCTGTCGCGGAAGGCAAATACCCTGCTCCCCCGGCACGCAAACTCAACCTGGTCACCAACGGCAAACCGGAAGGCATCGTCCAATCCTTTATCATTTGGGTTCTGACAGACGGGCAGCAGTATGTAAATGAAAGCGGATACATCACATTAACCGAAAGCCAGATCCAGGAAGCGTTAGGAAAGGTTCAGTAATTATTAACACCAAGATAATCAAGTTCTGGCAGCGGGTATTCCCTCGACGACTTCACGACACCTACGGCTCCCGTGGTTTGTTTGTCCTGACACTGATTCCAATTGCACTGGTAATTGGAATCGGTGCCGCGTTGATCATTAAGTTCCTGCCGATCCTGCAGGAACATTCATTGAATGAATTGTTGTCAGGGACTGTCTGGAAGCCATCGAAGGGTCTGTTTGGTTATCTGCCCTTTATTTCTGCCACTTTGTGGGTAACGATCCTTTCGCTTGTTATCGCAGTTCCCCCCTGTCTGCTGACGGCTATCTACTTGTCCGAGTATGCCAGCAAGGCCATCCGTTCGATCATGCGTCCCATCCTGGACTTGCTGGCAGCCATTCCATCGGTCATTTATGGCGTCTGGGGAATGCTGATCATCGTACCCTGGGTTCAGGATAGCGTGATCCCCTTTGCGAAATCGCACCCGAATATCCCTCTCCTGCAATCGGTCAACCCGACGGGGTTCAGCATCCTGGCCGGTTCGATCGTTTTGGCGCTTATGATCGTGCCGTTTATCATCGCAGTGACTTACGAGGTCATGTCTTCCGTTCCCTCCGGCATCCGTCAGGCCTCACTGGCAGTAGGAGCAACACGGCTGCAAACCACCACGCGGGTCATCCTTCCCGCCACACTCCCGGGCATTATTGCCAGTGTGGTATTGGGTTCTTCGCGGGCGTTGGGGGAAACCATGGCCGTGTTGATGGTTGTTGGGAATGTGGTTCAGATACCGCAATCCATTCTGGATGCTGGCTACCCGCTGCCGGCGTTGATTGCCAACAACTATGGTGAAATCATGTCGATTCCCATGTATGAATCAGCTCTAATGGGAGCTGCATTAATCCTGCTGGTCATGGTCCTCATTTTGAATGTCGCTTCCACGCTGGTCTTGAGAAGACTGATGGGCAGGGTCAGGAGGTCATGGTGAAAAGCTGGCGCTTCAAGAAACGTCATGTCCAGGAAACAATCGCCATCGGCTTTATGTTGCTGTCCTTTCTGATCGTTACCGGCAGTCTTGTTTCCATCCTCTGGACAATCCTGTCGAAAGGGTTGCCTGCTCTTTCGTGGTCGATGATCACCCAGACTCCCAAGGGTGGTTATTACCTGGGTAAAGAGGGCGGAATATTAAACGCTATCGTCGGATCCATTTTGCTGGCAGCCGGCGGTACCCTGATTGCCTTGTTGATCAGCCTGCCAATTTCACTTTATTTGGAAACTTATGTCAAAAATTCAGGTTGGGCTCGCTTCGTCCGCCTGGTCATGGATGTCTTGTGGGGAATCCCATCCATCGTTTATGGCGCGGTGGGTTTCATCCTGATGCTTGAGTTAGGTTTACGGGCATCCTTGCTGGGTGGAATTATCACTCTGGCTTTGCTTGAAATTCCAATCATGACCCGTGCAATCGATGAGGTCATCCGGTTGATGCCTGAGGATCTAACCCAGGCTTCTCTGGCGGTGGGGGCAACCAAGCTGGAAACTGCCATTAAAGTTATCATCCCCCAGATGCTGCCTGGCA
Organism: Chloroflexota bacterium; assembly: GCA_021372725.1. Lineage (GTDB taxonomy): Bacteria > Chloroflexota > Anaerolineae > Anaerolineales > Anaerolineaceae > JAJFTV01. The sequence continues at coordinate 22,597 of JAJFTV010000112.1, forward strand.
TTATCACTGCGGTGCTGCTGGCTTTGGGGCGGGGTATCGGGGATGCCGCATCGGTACTCTTCACCGCAGGTTACACCGACCGCATTCCAACTTCGCTGACCAGCCCGGTGGCCTCTCTGCCTTTGGCAATCTTTTTTCAGCTTGGCACGCCATATCCCGAAGTGCAGGCGCGCGCGTATGCCTCGGCGTTGATCCTGACCGTGATTGTTTTAATCATCAGCCTGGGCTCCCGTCTGATTTCTTCCAGAGCGGGAAAATATATCAACAAGTAATTACAGGTGGTTATGACTGAGAATACACACATCCAGACACGAAATTTGAATGCCTATTATGAAAAGAATCAACTGGCGCTTCGTGATGTCAATCTTGAAATACCCAGGCAACAGATCACTGTGATCATGGGGCCGTCAGGCTGCGGAAAAACCACTCTGCTAAAAACCTTTAACCGTTTCCTGGAGTTAACCGACGATACGAAAATTACCGGTGAAATCCTGATCGATGGCGAAAATATCTACGACCCCGATATAGACGTAACCGAGATTCGCAAGAAAACCGGCCTTTTGGCACAGCGCCCTTACATGCTTCCCATGTCAATTTATGAAAATGTAGCCTATGGCTTAAGAATCCATTCGTTGAAACGCGGCAAGGAACTGGACAGTGCGGTTCAACACTACCTGGAAATTGCCGGCGTGTGGGATGAGGTAAAGGACCGGCTGCATTCACCTGCAACGAGCCTTTCAATCGGCCAACAGCAGCGGGTATGCCTGGCGCGTGGTCTGGCCATTGAACCGGAAATCCTGTTGGGAGATGAACCGACCTCCGCCCTGGATCCCATCTCGGCCACGCATATCGAAAAACGTTTGCTTGAATTGAAAACAAAATATACCATTGTCATTGTCACCCACACGTTAAGGCAGGCGAAACGCCTCGCTGATTACGTGATCTTCATGTATTTAGGTGAAGTGGTTGAGGCCGGCCCCGCCCGGCAGGTCTTTGAAGACCCGCAGCAGGAACGCACAAAGGGTTACCTGGCAGGCCAGTTTTAACCTAAACGCAGTGACTAACGCAGCCCATGGGCAAGCAGGAGAGTCTCATCGTTGAGGATTACGCTGGTGGATCCATCCGCAACGATACGCCCTTGATCCATGATCACTGTCCGGGATGTGAGTTTCTCTACCAAGCCCAGGTCATGTGTAGCGATCAGTATGGTCTGCGGCAGTTCCTGCAATAAGTCGATTAACTCCCGGCGGGCACGTGGATCCAACCCCGAGGTCGGCTCATCAAAAACCAGGATTTGTGGCTGCATGGATAAAACCGTTGCAATGGCAATTCGTTTCTTCTCGCCGCCGCTCAGGTGATATGGGTTTCGTTCCCCCGCCTCGCCCATTCCAACGGCCTGTAAGGCCTGATCGACCCGTTCCGCAATGAGTTTTTTGTCAAGCCCTTGATAAATGAGCCCATAAGCCACATCTTCATTGACCGTCGATGAAAATAGCTGGTCATCCGGGTTCTGAAAAACAACACCCACAATCGCCCGTATTTGCCTCAGATTGTCCTTATTAACCGGCAGGCTGTCGATGGTGACCTTGCCTGTACCGTCAAAGATGCCGTTCAAATGCAGGAGGAGTGTGGATTTTCCTGCTCCATTGGCTCCCACCAGTGCAATCTTTTCCCCGGCATTGACCTGCAAGTTAACATCCTCCAACGCCCGTTTGCCGTCCGGATATGAAAAAAATAAATTACTGATTTCAATGACCGGTTTCAAATCTCAACCTCCAGATAACAGACCCAACAACCAAACGAATAAAATAAGGATTATTCCAATAACAAGAGTGCGCCGGTCATTGGATGAAAGAACGCCCGTTTCACCAGACGGCAGATCACCCGTATATCCTCTGGAAAGCATGGCCGCGTAGACACGGTCACTTCGTTCAAGGGAACGCAGAAACAGGCTGCCTGCCATCCCTCCGGTTACTCGAGCCCGCCAAAATATTGAACCGCCCACACGAGAGGCGACACCCTGGCTCCCGGCTGCGATGGCGCTACGGCTGGTACGGGCCCGCATCATGCGGGTTACTTCCTCGCCAATGACAAACAGGTAACGCCACATTAATCCAATGATGGCCACGAAAATTTTTGGCACTTTCAACTGCCGAAAAGCAGTCAACAGATCAGGAAAGCGGGTGGTCGCTGCCAACAAAATTGCCGCCTGGATGGATATCCAGGATTTAATCGCAATGCTGATAAATCGCAGCAAGCCTTCAGGGCTGATATTCACAGAAGTTGAATTAAGCAAAGGGACTGAAACATAGGGAGCAGGGCCGGTAAAAACCAACGGGAACGCTGCCAAAACAAATGGCAATGCCAACAGCGCCCGCCGTAAAACAAATCGAACCCCCAGCCGTGATAATGACGCAGCCGAAAAGGTCATGGTAAGAAACAGAACATAAGCAGGCCACGCCTTGGATGGAGTTAAGCTGGTGAAAAGGATAAATACAAGGGTGAAGATGACCTTCACCCTTGCATCCATTTGGTGAACCATGCTTCGATTGTGCTTATAAAGCTCTTGCACCTTTTACCTCTCGGCATTCTCCTGCGATTTGGCCCGCTTTTCGGCCCTGCCTACACCATAGGAGACAAGAAAAACAATGATCACCCCGATGATCCCCGCCAGGATGGTTGCCAATGCAGGATTGGAAATACCCGGCAAAGCATAATCAGGAATGATATTATACAAGGCTTCCCTGGCTGTTTCAAGAAAGCCGTGCTGTTCTGCCACCCATTCCAGACCGTCAGGGTGACTCGAAGCAATCGGCGAAATGATGGCCAACGCCAGAGCGATAAGGCTGCCGCCAATGATTATCCCTTTGTCATTGACCGGAGCGGTTTTATCCGCTTTCAGCAGATCTTTACGGGCTGCAAAAATAAACGCCAGTGCACCAACAGTGATGAGTCCTTCTCCTATTCCAATAAGGGCATGAATACCTGCCATGGCAGGTATCGCTACATTGGCCGGAGATGTACCGGAGACTGCCAGTTCGAGTGCACAGGCGAGCGAAGCGATAAAGATCGACGACCAGGCAGCCAAAAAACCGGATACAAAGATACCCCGCGAATTGTTCTTAAGCAATCTGTTCAATAAGGTGTAAACAGTATATGAGACAAACACACCGACGATGGTCATATTGAAAATGTTTGCTCCCAAAGCCAAAATACCCCCATCCTGGAAAATCAACGCCTGCACCGATACAACGGATGTCATCACCAAAATGGCAGGCCAGGGCCCCAGCAGGATTGTAGCAATCGCAGCGCCTAACAGGTGACCTGAAGTTCCGCCGGTGACGGTGAAGTTGAGCATCTGCCCGGCAAAAATTGCTGCCGCCAGAACGCCCATCAATGGAACCTGACGCTCTCCCAGCACCTGGCTTGTTTTACGAAGTGCAACCGCGAGGACCGCGATGGATACGATCCATAAAATAACCGATACAATGACAGAAAGAAACCCATCTGGAATATGCATGGGCTGGGGAGAAGGAACTGGTGAATAGAGCATCATTAACCTCCGTGATATAAGAAGTGATAGAATTGGGCATCAATCATTTATTATTATATTACATTTATTTGCAAGTGCAAAGATTTGCGTTATAATTTATTTGGATCATAAAATGCGTACCTCTTCAGTGGAACAAATTATTATTGAGACACTCTCCAAAGAGCATACTCACCTGACCTCGCTGCAGGTCTATGAGGAAATCCATAACCGGCTGCCTGCGTTAAACCAGTCCACGGTGTATCGTGCACTGGAACGCCTGGTAAACCGCGGCCTGGTTTCAATTTCTGATATGGGAAACGGTTCAGCGGTCTATGAATTATTGAACAACGGTATGCACCATCATCTCGTCTGTCAAAAATGCGGGCAAGTAATCACAATCGGTCATGAAGAGGTCGAAGCGTTTTTTTCTATTATTCAGGAAAGATATAAATATAAGATCATTACCAATCACCTGATTCTTTTTGGGATCTGTGAAAAATGTCAGACTGCAAATCCGGATTCCGAATAAAGACCCCGGATTTTCATCGTTTATTGGTTCTGCATTCGTTAATGGTTTTCCACTAATACCGCAAGGTTCTCGTTCGAGTTGTTCTTTCCTGATCAAGTGATTATTGGTTATAATGATCCCTCATTGTAAAAGATCTTGTGTGTCACTCTTGAAATCAGTCCGCTTTTTCTGGAGACATGATGAATTTTTCTTCCCGCCTGAAACTTTCCATTTCGATCCTTCTGCATGGCGAACAGCCCCGCAAGAGCATCGAAATACCCCCTCTCAGCGAGGATGAGCTGGTAGAGGTCAGGCAGTTTTTTCCGCGCCAGAAATTTTTTATCCTCGGTTTTGCTCGCTCCGGAACGACAATTCTCATGCGGCTGATCGGTCTGCATCCCGATATCCATTGTAATTACCAGGCTCATTTTTTCACCCGCCCACCCTCCCTCAAAGCGCTGGTGGACGACCCGGATATTGCCCACTGGCTTTCACGGCGTAACAATCGCTGGAATCACGGGCGTGATCTTTCGCCGTTGGTACTGCGGGCAGCCGCTGACATGATCCTGGAGCGGGATGCTGCCCGGGTGGGAAAACACATTGTGGGCGATAAAAGCCCGACAACCATCATTCATGGCCAGGCCATCAGGGATATGCATGCCGTCTATCCGGATGCGAAACTGATCTACATTGTACGGGATGGGCGCGATGTGCTGATCTCGGAACGCATGCGCAACTTTGTCGAAGACAATAAATTTCTACTCCCCGAAGACCGAAAAATTATCGAAGCCCTTCAGTCCAATCCGGCCAGCTTTCTGAATGGACAACAGTCTATTTTTACCGAGAAATTCATCCGGCGCGTAACCCTGAACTGGGTCAACGACCTGGCTGAAATCGAGAGCGAAGCGAAACGGCTTTACCCATCTGCATTTTTTTCTTTAAGGTATGAAGATTTACTTGCCGAACCGTTTTCGGTCATTCAAAAAATCTGGTCGTTCCTCGGAGCTCAGGCTGATCCGATCTTTGAAAAGGAAATACTGAATGAAATCGGCCAAAACCTGGATGAAGAATGGCAGACCCATCGAAATGAAACTCTCTCCTCATTTCTGCCCAAAGGGCAAACGGGGAATTGGCGCGACCGGTTTACCCTGCGGGATAAACAGATTTTTAAGGAGATGGCCGGCGAAACGCTGATCCAATGGGGTTATGAGACGGATACCAATTGGTAATACTGCGAGATAAGGTTTGTGAAGTATACCGGTATTGAATCAATCAGCGCTGGCCAACAAACTATTAACACAACTGAATTATTTAAGGTTGCTAATCTTAAAAATACTTGAAATTCACATTAATTTGGATGATTGAATAAATTATCAATCTATTGTAAAATGAATAATCATTAGAGATTAATCAATTGTAGACAGGCAGGCGAAATTCAATAACAACCAATCTTTATTTCTGTCACTATTTTTTCGTTTATATCCATCATCTAAAAAAGTATCTACCAGGACATACCGGCCTATTCTTATTGTTGTCTCATACGCCTTGCTTTGAGGCGATAAGGAAAACTGGAAGGATCACAGAACTTTGTTTTTACCTTTGCATCAGCCAATCTGTAACCTGATAAGACAGCCTGAAAACGATCATCCACGCGGCATAAGCGGTTCACACGAATAATCTTTTATTGGATTCTCTTTTTTATTGGTAAAATGACAAAAATAACATGGGTAAAGACGTCGATCCCATGGAAAAGACAAACCGCTGATCTTATAGGTTACCCCCTGGAAAACGCATGAAAAGTCGATTTCGACGCTATAAGAAATTGTTACGAAAAATGGTAGTTGATGATTGTTGTTTTGTTATGGAATATGTATGTTTTGTCATTCTCATATTCTTATTTACTGCAAGGAAAGGACCCCATCATGAATCACAACAGTTATTACAGCAAATTTTTGCAGAGAGATGAATTGTTGAAATGGATCAACAAGACATGGCGTGTTCTGTTGATCTTCGTTTTTGTGTTTTCATTGCTTCAAATCAATTCCCCTCAATCTGCCCTGGCCCAAATTGTGCCTGTCATTACCACCGGCGGCTCGTTGACTGCATTCAGCAGCCCCGCTGGCGGTATCTCGGCTGAACAAAGCTACACGGTGACTGGCAGCGGACTGACCGAAGTACTCCTCATCACCGCTCCAACCGATTTTGAGCTTTCCCTCACCAGCGGGGAAGGATTTGGGGCACAACTGTCCCTGACCCCCGATGGAGACGGTGTGGTGCCTGAGACGACCATTTATGTACGAATGAAACCTGCCGCCGCGATGGATTACAGCGCGGCCATCACCCACACCAGCGGTGATACCGTCCCCGTGGAGTTGCCCGTCAGTGGCTCGTCCGTACCGGTCATCCAGGTTAACAGCACCATGACGGAGTTCAGCACCCTGGCTGGCGTCTACTCGGTGGAGCAGACCTACACGGTATCGGCCCTGAACCTGACCGGGGATCTGCTGATCGCCTCCCCGGCCGGGTTTGAGATCTCGCTGGCCAGCGGGAGCGGATTTGGCTCCCAGCTTACTTTAACTCCTGATGCAAACGGCGTAATCTCCGAAACTACTGTGTCCGTACGTTTCTTCAGCAGCGAAGCCGGCAGCATTAGCGGAAATATCGTCCATAGCAGTGACGCCGCCGCCCCGGTTGAGCTTGCCGTGAGTGGGACTGCATCCATTAATCAACCTCCGGTTATCAACGAGGGCAGCTCGATCACGATCGACATGTCAGAAGATGGTTCACCAAATCCATTCAGCCTGACGCTGAATGCAACGGATGATGATGAGGATACACTCACCTGGAGCATCCTGATACCTGCCTCTCAGGGCACAGCCTCTGCCTCCGGAATTGGCTATACGCAAATTATCGACTACGCCCCCACCAGTAATTACTTCGGTTCCGACAGCTTTACCGTACAGGTTTCCGACGGGATCGACACAGATGCCATTACGGTAAATGTCAATGTCTCGCCGGTTAATGATGCTCCGACCGGCACAGACCAATCCGTAAGCACCCCCGCCAACACACCCCTGGACATCACCCTGACAGGCAGTGATGTCGAAAGCGACCCTTTAACCTTTGCAGTGGCGACTCAACCCGCACACGGCGTTTTGTCCGGCACGCTGCCAAACCTGATTTATACACCTGCTACGAACTATACCGGTACTGACAGCTTCACATTCACAGTCAGCGACAGCCTGTTGACCAGTGTTCCTGCCACGGTGAGTATCGAGTGCCAGGATGTCACTTCACCTACCGTCACCATAAACCAGGGCAGCTCGCAAGCGGATCCCGCTTACGGGGCGTCGATCTCCTTTGACGTGGTCTTCAGCGAAAAGGTCACCGGCTTCGAGCCGGCCGATGTGCAGATTGCCGGAACAGCCCCTGGCACCCTGACCGCAGCCATCACCGGCTCCGGAAATATATACAAGGTTGCCGTCAGCGGCATGTCCTCCACAGGCACCGTCATCGCTTCGATCCCGGCCGGCGCGGCCCAGGATACATCCGGAAACCCCTCGGAAGCCAGCACCAGCACCGACAATACGGTGACGTATGCCAAAGTCTTTATACCCGGCCGGCCCGTCATCAACAAGTATTCCACTCCGGCCTTGTATAGGGTGATCAACACCCTGTACCCCACCTTCAAATGGGGTGCTTCCACACCGCCTGCCACCTATTACAGGCTGCAAGTCTCCACAAATTCGTCCTTCACTCGCATCGTGCTGGATCAACCCGATATTTACGGCACAACCTTTACTACCGCCACTGCCTTAAGTCCAGGCGTCAAATACTTCTGGCGTGTGCGGGGGTACAACCCGGCCGGTACAGCCGGAGCCTGGTCAACGGTGCCTTATTTCGAAACGTTCCTTGCCATCCCCACGCTGTCATCGCCTGCCGAAGGGGAACTTCTAAAAACCGACCGGCCGACATTTAACTGGGGGAATGTCGATGGCGCAACGAGCTACAAGATCCAGGTTTCCACCAACCGCCTGTTCAGTACCTATCTTGTCGACCAGATCGTGACCGAATCGCAGTATACCCCCGGCTTTGACCTGCCCCAGAACCGTCTGCTGTACTGGCGCGTCAGAGCCAAATCGACGAATGTGCATAGTAATTGGACTTCCGCCCACAGCTTCAAAACAGGCAATCCGCCTTCTGTGCCGACCCTCGTCAAACCGGCCAATGCAGTGTTCACCACCAACTATAAACCCTTGTTGGACTGGAATAACAGCACACTCGCATCGGGCGTCATCTTCGATTATTACCAGCTCCAGGTGGCCACCGATAAATCCTTCACAACACTCGTGATCGAGGAGACCATTTCCGGGATCACCAACTCCAGGTTCAAACCGGTCGATGACCTGGCAGCCAACACCAAATACTTCTGGCGGGTGCGTTCCTTCAGCAAGGCGGGGCACTTCTCCGCCTGGTCGAATGGTTGGTCCTTTAAAACTGCTCCACTGCCCCCCGTGCTTACACATCCAAAGGAGGGTGGCAGTGCCGCTTCCCTCAAGCCTGTCTTTGAATGGTTAGACGTGCCGGGCGCATTGTCGTACACCATCCAGGTCTCCACGTCTTCCACTTTCTCCAGCATTTTGTTCACCAAGACCTTGACCGCAAACGAATTTACCAGTCAAGTCACATTGCCGGCTAAAAGAACCATTTACTGGCGCGTGCGCACCAACGGCACCTACGGCTCCAGCCTGTGGTCAAAAAGCTATTTCAAGACACACTAGACCAGGTTTTACTTCACATACCACACCAGTGACTGTCTCAAAAGTGCAGACAGCCACTCCAGGTATGCTTTTTACTCCGCTTCTACGCCAACCCCCCGGCCCCCTTCCTCCTGGAAGGGGGAGAAAATAAAAAATCCCTGCCCCGGCTGGAGCGGGGATACAGGGGTGGGGTGACAAAATGATTCCAGCCGTATCTTTTCAACACTCAAAAGTTTGAATTTGACTTTTGAGACAGCCCCTTTTCTTTACCCAGTCAGATGGTTTCTTATAATCTTTCCTGGAATAAGAGACCGTTTTATTATGTTGTTTTATCATGGAGGATTTTCTCAAAGAAGGCCAGGCGGCTTTCTTCTTTGATTCTCTGGTCGATCAAGGGAGTAATGGCTTCACGATCAACCCGTTTTCCCACCATGTGATAAACAAAATCCCTGATCTTCTCCGTATTATCTTTTACATTGCTTTCCTGATTGGGAAGTTGAAGGACAAAATCAAAATCTCGTCCTGATATATCCGTATCATAGTACCCGAGAATGATGGGAATGCCCAAGGCCAATGCTTCACGCACCTTGAGTGCAGAATTCTCCTCCAGTTGTTTTCGATGCAGTGCCAGGGTTCCACTGGTTACGTCCGCGTGTGATAAAATTTCGTACACTTTAGCCACTTCCACCAGACCATGGAAAACCACATTATCGGGGATTGATTCATCCGGCATATCGGTACAGGAGAAACCGACCAGATCCAATTGGATATCGGGTACAGATCTGGCAAATTCAATCAATTTGTCTTCTCCATTCCAATCCAGCCCGGGGATGCCCACAAAAGCCAATCGAGGGATTGAGTTGCACGGAGCCGGCAGAGGCTTCACTGCATTCAAATCGATGCCATTCGACAGCACCAGTACAGGTTTGTTGAACCGGTTGATCGATGGCCGGGTAACCAGCTCCTGGCTGATTGGAACGAGCCCGCTTGCTTTTCCAAAGATTTGTCCTCGCGTTATTCGATTGAGATAATAAAAGAACAATCCGCGATGCCGGTATTCAATCACATCATCCGTATTCACTTCCAAAACAACCGGTGCTATCTGAAACAGGCGCGGCAGGGGCAAGGTAAATAATCCATAGCGGAGATAGATGATATCCGGTTGAAACTCGGTCACTTTTTGGATTAATTTACCCAATGACTTGCTACGCGAAATTTCGCGTTCTATTGCTCGCAGCGGTTTAAATTTCTGAGTGCTTCCAAATTGAAAACAGGAAATGCCGGAAAGATCAATCGCATCCGGGGTCAGCAGGAAAAATTGGGCTTCATTGCCCATCTCATTCCAGATGCGCACATGTTCCCGTATCTTGCGCCCCACCCCGCCAAAAACGTATTTTTTCTCCAAATGAAGTGCAACGTATGCAATTCTCATAAATAGGTCATGTCTCCCAAAGAGCACGAATGAACAGCTTCATGGATCATGGTGGCATCTCTCGTGATCATTTATATCCCAACTTACCGGCTGTCTGGTTCATAAATTTCCTCAAAGAATCGTTCAAATCGGCCATCCAATCATCAGGCTGTTGAAATGTGCCTCGCGTTTGAGCGTTAAGTTTCTGGCGCAGCACGCCGGTAATTCTCTGCGTTGATGGCGACGGGCTGCCAACATAGTCGAACATCTGCCGGATTACCACTTCGTCTGCCTGGAAGATATCTTCAGCATGAATCAACAGATATTTGTCTGCCGGCAGGGTTTTCGAAAATCGGATGATCCAATCATTCGTTTCTGCCCACAACCAGCAATTTTTTTGATACGGGTTCATGTTGTCCCACAACCTGCCCATCTCCGAATCCACCGCAGGTACAATTCGGGTGGAGTCGTAAGCATGACCACTGTACCAACCCCTGTGCATGCCTGAACTGACCACAGATTGCGGATCCCGGACCAGATGGATAAACTTGACTTCCGGTATAGCCTTCAAAATCAGGGGGGCAAGAAAAGTAGCCGGAGGACCTGCTTCAACATATCCATGATCACAATACAGCGAATAGTTCAACAATTCTCTTCTGGCTGTTAAAAACCCCTCTTGCAACACGTCAGCCAGTCTCTGATCATCAGGATACACATCGGAAAATTCGTATGCTTTCTTTGACAATGCGAAGAGTTCTGGCCAGGGTTCGTGATAAACCAGTACGTTCTTGGCCAGGCTCAACAGACGGCTCACCGTTTCGGATCCAACCCGCCCGGTGGAGAGAACAAAGACGCATGGACGCCTGTCGTCAAACTGCATGGAAGGTCGTTTCTTGCTGATCTTCCATTTGAACATATAGAATATTTTTCGTGGATTCGCTCTTCTAAAGGTTTTTCGAATTTCATAGTTTGTCATTTTGCCATCAATCCAAATTCAAAATATGCTTCAACAGGCAGGTGATTTTATCCTGAAAAACGGATTCATCAAAATCATGCAATGCTTTTTTTTGTAATTCTGCAACCAGGCTTTCAATCTCATAGCCGGGCATGGCCTCGAACTGCCGAATAATCCGGGGGATTTCATCAAGGCATTGGTACCTGAGTCCATCGATGGGAACTGTTTCTTTTTGTCCTCCTGAGTCGTGGACAAGTGGCAGGCATCCTGCTGCGATCGCTTGCACAGTGGATAAACCAAATGGTTCATTAATCAGGGTATGCAAAAAATATTTTGACGTTTTTAGGATTGAAACAAGTGCATCAAAGTCGATGTTGGGATGCAAATGCACGTTCCTCAACTGATGTTCGGATATATAACGTTGGCAAAGTTCATAGTAATCAGGTTTGAGAACAAACCCCATGACATGAAACTCGATTTCAGGTAGTTTTTCAGCCAGCTTTATCACGTCAAGCTGGCCTTTATCCTCGGCAAACCTGCCCAGCGACACAATTGATTTCTCCCTTGGAGCAGGTCTGGACAGGTATTGCGATAATCTCACCGGCGGATAAATGATTGGGGCCTCATTCGAAAAAGCCGGGTAAATCTTCTGAAAGGCATTATGCGTGAAGATCGAATTGCAGACAACCTCACGGGCAGGTTGGGGTTTTGCTGCACGATAAATGAACCTCAGCAATTGGCGCGAAAGATTTCCCGCAGACAAAGCTGTATATTTTTGATTTGGAAGGTGGATATTGGCCTCGTTGGCAAATAAACGATACTCCCTTGGAAAATGAACATAGCTCAAGACTTGTGTTTGAGAGGGCAGAAATATCTGGCTGTTGCTCGAATCAATGAATAGATCGTAATCCTGACCGTATCTCTTTAGCAATGAGTTGAAAACAAGAATTTGATAGTCTTGCGGAACGCTTTTCCATGGAAAACGCGGCTGAAGGGCGCGGAATTTCATCCGCAACTGATAGCCATATTTTTGCTCGATTTGGTCGGGAGGAAAAGCCAGAGCCAGGCAAAGTATGTCCGGCTCGATACCCAAACCGTTCAATGCCTTGACCAAACCCAATATGACTTCCAGCCGCCCACCCAGGATAATATACGGCTGGCTGATGGCTACGCGGGGTTTTTTGTTGATTACTGTCATTTATATATCCAAATATCCTGTCTGATGTAATTCATGGCTGATATGTTTCATAATGTAATGTAGCTGCTCCTTGGTCAGCCGTTCTTTCCATGATCCTATTGATGAAGTAAAGACCGGCTTGCCCGGGTTTTGACCCAATAATCTACAGGTTAATTGTATAATGATGTCGCCAATATTTCAAAACTAATATATACTAGTATTATCTCAGACATTGGTCTATTACACTGATAATGGGGAAAATCAGGATCGTATTCACCACCAGGACATAAAAAGATCTCAACCTGTACAGGGTATTCCGAATGATCTGTATTCGGAAGCAATTGTTAAGCATTATTTGGAATGAAAAAGATATTCGAGGTCGACAGGCAGTAACGGGGATTTGTGTAATTTGACAGAGATTTTTCTTGTTTTCTGTCATAATGAAATCAGGCAATATTCAACCGGTGATTTCAATTTGTTCATACCACCAATGGAGTATGAGAGGAGAAAATAACATGGCGAGTGTTTCTTTCCGTGGAACAACAAAACGTTTCGGCGAAATTGTGGCACTTGATCATCTCAATCTGGAAATTGCAGACAAAGAGTTTCTGGTTTTGGTTGGCCCTTCAGGGTGCGGGAAGACGACCGCTTTGCGATGTCTTGCAGGTTTGGAAGAAATATCAGAGGGCGAGGTTCTGATCGGAGACCGCGTAGTCAATGACATGGCGCCCAAAGATCGCGATATTGCCATGGTTTTCCAATCCTATGCCCTTTATCCTCACATGTCAGTGTATGATAATATGGCTTTTGGCTTGAAATTACGCAAGCTGGATAAAGAGGATATCCAGAAAAGGGTTAACAAAGCCGCAGAAATATTAGGGATTGAAAATTTATTATCCCGAAAACCAAAACAGCTCTCCGGCGGGCAGCGACAGCGGGTGGCTGTCGGGCGGGCAATCGTCAGAGAACCCAAGGTTTTTCTTTTTGATGAACCGCTTTCCAACCTGGATGCAAAATTACGAGTACAGACGCGTGCTCAAATCAGCAAACTTCATCATCAACTGCAGGCCACCTTTATTTATGTCACCCATGACCAGGTTGAAGCGATGACGATGGCGACCCGTATTGCGGTGATGAATAAAGGGATTTTACAGCAGTTGGACACCCCCAAACACCTGTACGATTTCCCCACCAACAAGTTTGTAGCCGGTTTTATTGGATCACCCTCCATGAATTTCTTCGATGCCCGGCTGACGGATGAGGCGGGCCAGCTATTCATAACCAATGAGGCTTTCAAACTGCCGGTACCACAAGACCGGGTTGACCGATTCAGGGATTACACTGGTCAGGATGTCATTTTTGGTATTCGACCTGAAGATATTCACAGCCCGCTTTATCTTCCGGCGGACGTCACGCCGGCTTCAGTAAAGGCAAGGGTGGATGTACAGGAATTAATGGGGCATGAGATTTATTTATACTTGCAAAGCGGCTCCACTGATTACGTTGCACGGGTGGATCCACGGGCAAAATACCAGCTCGGCGAGGAAATCGAAGTTGTGTTTAACATGGCCAATGTACACCTTTTTAAGCCCGCTGAAGATCTGGACAAATCACCTGCCATATAAGTTTTCGTGTCATTGGTCAGAAAACATCGATCCCCGAATGGATAAGATAATGATCATGAACCCACAACCGGATGGGGAGATAAAGGAATAACATGGCACGATTGATTCCTGCTGTGGAACGGATCACCCGCTCGAGAGCTTTGATCCAAAAAGCACGCGATTTACCGGCACCGGTCAATACCGGTTTATCCGATTTTTCCTATGTCGCCCAGGTAAAAGATTTGATGCGGCAGGCTCGTGATTTGATCAGGTTCATTCCGTTGTCACCCAGTGCCAGTTCGGAGATGAAAGCAGAGGTTGCAGCAATCTTCAAGGAAATCGAACAGGCTGAGATTGATCTGTTGCACTAAAAAGGTATTTACGGCGGGGGGATCCAGCGGCGACCCCAATTCGGGCAATGAAAGGCTTGACCCCTTTATTTTATGCCGGGTGCTCTGCCAGCTCGCTTTTCAACAGGTAAGGGAGCAGCGCATAAAACTCAGTGGCTTTGACCACGTCATCCAAAGGAACTGAATCAATGGTCGTATGGGCAGTTTCTTCATCTCCCGGGCCAAAACCAATACTGGGAATTCCTGCTTTACCTGCCCAGTAAATCCCGTTGGTAGAGAAATTCCATTTACCGGAAGGGGCATCCGGCAAACCAATTTTCTGCCTGGTTTTCTGACCGGCGATGACCAATGGGTGATTTTCATCCAGCGCCCAGGCAGGGAAATATTTGTCAACTGGAAAAACAAACCCGGTATAGGAAGGTTCTTCATAGAAAAGTTCTTCTATTTTTATCGAGTCAAGGTGTTCGGGGGGTATCAGCGCCTGCACCTCTTCGATCACCTTTTCTTTTGTTTCTCCAAACGTCATGCGCCGGTCGACAAAAATAACAGCTTCATCCGGGACTGCATTAATGCTGGGTGTTTTTACTTCCATATCGGAAACGGTAATTTTTCCGTTTCCCAAAAATGGATGATCTCCCAGCGAGGGTTCCAGTTCGCTTATTCCCTTTATGATGGGCAGCAATTTATAAATGGCGTTATCGCCCAGTTGGTTGCTGGCCGCATGGGCACTCTTTCCTTTTGCGGTGATCTTGAATTCCAGGCGGCCTTTGTGCCCGCGGTAAACCTGCATTTTGGAGGGTTCACCGATGACGACAAAATCCGGCCTGACCTTCGGGTCGACTTCGACGAAGGAATTGGGCGCAATCCCGTCGCACCATTCTTCCATGTTTCCAAAGTAGTAAACCGTCCACCCGTCCAGTAAACCCAAATCGCGTGCGATGGCGAGACCGTGAACCATGCCCGGGGTGCTGCCTTTTTCATCGCAGGCTCCGCGGGCGTACAGGATCCCATTGTCGATTTTGCCAATGAACGGATCCCACGCCCAGGCGGACGGGTCACCAATGCCCACCGTATCGATGTGTGAATCGTATACCAGCACTTTTGCGCCGCTGCCAATTCTGCCCAGGATGTTCCCCATCCTGTCAAAACGAACTTCGTCGTAATGAAGCAAGCGCATTTCTTCTGCAATGCGTTTACCGACTGCCTCAATTTGTGATTCCATGCTGGGTATGGCAACTATGTCCAGTATCATTTTGATGATTGCCGGACGGGATTGATTGACTTTCAGGTGGATGGTTGTAGCATTTTGCTCTGTTATTTGATTTGATAATTGCATGATGTTTGGCCATTCCTTATATATTAATGATCGGAATTAACAACATACAAATGAATTATAACCAATCTCTGATTTGACGAACGCCGAACACCACTTTTGTTTACACTAAATTCCATGATAATCTTCCCTCTGTTTGACGGCAGCGACGAGGATGGATTGCCCAAAAGGCAGCGGCAATAGACTTTCAAGCGGTTTCAAAACAGGCACCAAAAACCGATCAAATATTTTAAATTCGAAACTCACGATCCTTGAGTCCAATCTTCTTCTAAACAGGCGGCCGTTGATCCACCAAAACAAAGTGCTCAAACGGTTGAAGTATTCGATATGCAGGATTTTGTATCCGGTTTGTTCCAGCCTGGTGGCAATTTCGGATTTTCTGTATCGACGGAAGTGGCCGGCCTGTTTGTCCATCGATCCATATAATCCCGGATGTGAGGGGACTTGCAGGATCAACACTCCTTGTCCAAGAGGCAAAAGGGCATTTATATGGCGGAGGGCAGACAGGTCATCTTTGACATGTTCAAGCGCGTTCAGACAGAGGATTGTGTCGAACCCGGAGACTTTCATCCACAGCGGTAATGGGGTCTGCTCAAAATCAGCGCAAATGGCCCGAAACTGGCTGCAATCTTCAAATCGCTGGTTGAGAAAATCAACATTCTCTTGAGATATATCTATGGAGGTAACCCTCTCCACCAAAGGCAAAATGTGCAACAGGTATGTTCTGTTACCACTGCCGATATCCAACACATTTTTACCCAGATACCGGTTGATGCGTGAAACAATCCAACCGTAGTAATGAATACCCTCTGAGGTTGAGGGGGACATCGTTGCCCAACCGGCAGGGCGAGTATCCCGCGATTTGGTGGATGAATGTGACATAGGGTTCTTTTTCAGCCGTTTTGAACGATTATAACTGGATTTTGTTCTCAATTATTCAATCCACAACCCTCACTCCTGATGATACGAAAAACAACGTCCCGGCACCGCTGTCCCGCAGGAAACTCTTGAACTTATTGATGAACCATAATGAACCAGAGGAAATGTTGACCGTTCTGCCATGTCAACACCGTTGATTTCAGGCCAGGCCGCGGGGGATGTGGAAAACTTGTTAATTATTGGCAGATCAACCTTCCGCGTCTGTTTTTGGATGTTGTTTATGGGGCGTGGTAAAATTTACGTTACAATGATGACTCCTTTCCCATCAGGTTTTCATTGAAAACCATGGAAGCCGGGAGACAACGGAAAAATCGATACCCCCGAGATTTTTCTGTTGTGATTGTGAAGGATAAATGGCAGAAGACAATATTTTCCCCCACCTACACCAGGTGGATCAAAATCTCAGAAGCGGTCTCAAAAATCAACACCCTGTCGTTATCTGGCTGACCGGTCTTTCCGGAAGCGGGAAAAGCACCATTGCCAATGCATTGGAATACCGGCTGGCTAACGATTATCGTTCCCATACCTATTTGTTGGATGGAGATAATATCCGCAAGGGCCTGAATGCGGGACTGGGCTTCTCGGATGAAGACCGCAAGGAAAATATTCGACGCGTCGGTGAGGTTTCAAAAATCCTGTATAATGCTGGTTTGATTGTGATTACGGCCTTTATCAGCCCATTCCGTGCAGACAGGGAAATGGTTCGTGGTATGATCGAGCCGGGAGCATTTTGGGAAGTTTTTGTATCCTGTCCACTGGAAGTTTGTATGCAGCGTGATCCGAAAGGCTTGTATCGGAAAGCGCTGAAAGGTGAGATTTCGGAATTTACAGGGATTACCTCTCCTTATGAAGAACCCCTCGCACCCGAACTGCAAGTAAAAAGCGATCAATACAGTGTCGATGAGTGTGTGGCACAAATCATTGGCGCGATGTTGGAGAAACAAATCATTAAACAACCTGGATAGAAAGCATATTTTTATGGGACATTTGGACGAATTGGAAAATCGCAGTGTATACATCCTGCGTGAAGCGTATGCGAATTTCAAAAATTTGGGCATGCTCTGGTCGATGGGGAAAGACAGTACCGTCTTATTGTGGTTAACCAAAAAAGCTTTCTTCGGACATGTACCGTTTCCATTGATCCATATCGATACGCATTACAAGATTCCTGAAATGATCCAATACAGGGATCGACTGACAAAGGAATGGCGACTGCCAATGGTGATCGGAGCCAATGATGAAGCACTCGAGCAAAAACAAACCTTCCCGGATAACCAGGTAGATCGGATTACCTGCTGCAGTTTGCTGAAAACCGAAGCCCTTCGCAGGACATTAACCGGTGAGGGTAGGCGAATGCGCTATAACCACTCAACAGATCAGTACGAAGAAGACCCCCACCCTGAACCTTTCACGGGCGTCATTGTAGGTGCACGGGCTGATGAAGAAGGTTCACGCTCCAAGGAACGATACTTTTCTCCACGCGATAAAAAAAACGAATGGAACATCGGTGAACAGCCGCCTGAATTCTGGAATCAGTACAAGACTGATTTCGCCCCGGGAACCAATGTCCGTATTCACCCTTTGCTCGACTGGACAGAACTAAACATCTGGGAGTATATCCGGCAGGAAAAAATCCCAACTGTTTCCCTTTACTACAACCACGGGGATGGTAAACGCTACCGTTCTTTGGGATGCTATCCCTGCACATTTCCGGTTGATTCGGATGCGCGCAATGTGGATGAGATCATTGCCGAGCTCAAGGTGGGCAAGTTTGCACACGTGGCAGAACGGGCCGGCCGGGCACAGGATAAGGATGATGGCGGGGGGCTGGAGACGCTCAGACGAGAGGGGTACATGTAGTGGACGAGGCAATTGTGGATAACAATTTGGATGTTGATACTCGCGAAAAGATGGATATTGTATTTGTGGGCCATGTCGATCATGGCAAGAGTACTGTCATTGGGCGGTTGCTCGCCGATACAGGTACCCTGCCGGAAGGCAAATTTGAACAAATCCAGGGGGCTTGCGAACGAAACTCGAAGCCGTTTGAGTACGCCTATCTCATCGATGCGCTAAAAGATGAACGCGCCCAAAATATCACTATTGATTCAGCGCGGGTATTCTTTCAATCGGAGAAACGGCATTACATCATCATTGACGCTCCGGGACACATTGAATTTATCAAGAACATGGTTACCGGCGCTTCCCGGGCAGAAGCTGCTGTTCTGGTCATCGATGCCCATGAGGGGATCCAGGAAAACTCGCGCCGGCATGGTTATCTGCTGTGGATGCTCGGTATCAAACAGATTGTTGTGCTGGTCAATAAAATGGACCTGGTTGATTATCAACAGGACGTATTTGATTCGATCTGTACGGAGTACAACAAATTTCTGGGCGAAATTGGTATGCGACCGCTCTGCTATATTCCGATCAGCGGCAGACTGGGGGACAATGTTGTCAGGTTGAGCGACAAGACGCCCTGGTATCAAGGTTTTACCGTGTTGGACGCGTTGGATAGCTTTGAGAAAGCAAAACCCCTGACCGATAAACCATTCCGATTCCCCATCCAGGATATTTATCGATTTACGCTATATGGTGATGATCGCCGCATTGTAGCAGGAACCGTTTCCAGTGGAACCGCCCAGGTCGGAGATGAACTGGTTTTCTATCCCTCCGGAAAGAGCAGCAGGATAAAATCCATCGAAACATTTTCCGCTCCTGCCAAAGACAAAGCTGTCAGTGGGGATGCGGTAGGTTTCACTCTGGATACGCAAATTTATATCCGCCGGGGGCAGATCGCTGCCCGCGCGGATGAAGCCCCTCCCAAAGTTGCCACGCGCATCCGTGTCAGCCT
This sequence comes from Chloroflexota bacterium, assembly GCA_021372725.1. Taxonomy (GTDB): domain Bacteria; phylum Chloroflexota; class Anaerolineae; order Anaerolineales; family Anaerolineaceae; genus JAJFTV01. The sequence continues at coordinate 42,020 of JAJFTV010000112.1, forward strand.
TTTCTGGCTGGGTAAACACCCCATGCTGCCCAAAAAACAGTACATTCTTAAATTGGGCACAGCCAAGGTAAAAGCCCAAATTGAAACCATTCACCGCATCATCGATGCTTCAGATTATTCATCCAGCAAAGACAAGAATCTGATCGGTCATCATGATGTGGCCGAATGTACTCTGGTTTTAAGCCATCCTATTGCATTCAATCTATCCAGCACCATGACGGATATCAGCCGGTTTGTCATCGTGGATGATTACGAAATCTGGGGCGGTGGTATTGTATTGGAAGCCATCGAGGATTCCAACTCTGAGCTGCTGGAGGAAGTGGTTACACGGGATCTGAAATGGGTCAAAACCAACGTCACCATGTCGCAAAGGGCGGAACGCTACAATCAACGCCCCACCCTCTTGATCGTCACAGGTCAAAAAGGTGCGGGACGCAAACGCTTTGCCAGCCTGCTCGAAAGGCAATTGTTTGATAACGGGAAATTCGCCTATTATTTGGGAATTGGCAGCTTCCTTTACAGTGTCGGCGCAGATCTGAAACGACAAAACCCCGCAGACAACTGGCACGAGCAGCTTCGCCGTATGGCTGAAACGGCCCACATGTTCCTGGATGCCGGAATGATTCTGATCATGACCGCCGTTGAATTGACCGAAGATGATTTGAAAATCTTCAAGACTATCCTCAATCCGACACAGATTGAAACCATCTGGATTGGCGAGAACGTTACCACGGATATCAATTTTGATCTGCAGGTGATGGGTGGCGATGAGAATTCGGAACGGTCTGTGGTTCAGGTGAAGCGTATGTTACAAGATCATGGGATTATCTTCAGCCCGTAAATCTTTCGAAAGGATAAAAAATACCGGCCACAGTTTTTCATCGCATGTCTTTGAAAGGCTGTGGCAGGTTTCATCAAAGAGGAGTCCAATGATTGATCTTGGCAACCCGGACGTCAATTTTGCTCTGGAAGCTGTCAGGCAGGCTGCAATGTTGGTCAAACAGATCCAGTCTGAGATGGTATCCCCGGCATTGACAAAGGATGACAGATCCCCGGTTACGGTGGCTGATTTTTCATCCCAGGCATTAATCGGCGGGCTGCTCTCCAAACGTTTTCCCCAGGACGTACTGGTCGCCGAGGAAAGCTCTGAGATCTTGAGGCAAGCGGAGTATTCGGGAACACTGGAACAAATCCTGGTTTATGTTTCCCGTAATATTTCGCAGGCCAACGCAGAGCAGGTCTGCCGCTGGATGGATATGGGTACGGCTGAACCGAAAGGACGTTATTGGGTATTGGATCCGATCGACGGAACCAAAGGTTTCCTGCGCGGCGATCAATACGTAGTAGCACTGGCCTTGATCGAGGGTGGAGAGGTACAGTTGGGTGTTTTAGGTTGCCCCAACCTGGTGGACGCGAAACAGTCGGACTTCTCCGGCACGGGTTCGCTGGTGATTGCCCGGCGCGGCCGCGGCACCTGGGTGACGCCGTTGGAGGGTAATATCTCTTTTAGAAGGCTTTCTGTATCTCCCCGCAAGGAGACATCAGAGGCACGTATTCTACGCTCGTTCGAAGACGCCCATACCAATGCCGGGCAAATCGACGGGCTGGCGCAGATGCTCGGAACCCGTGCGGATCCGGTGCGTCTGGATAGCCAGGCGAAATATGTATTGCTGGCTTCCGGTGAAGCTGATCTGTCCATCCGCATGCTGTCGCCAGGCGGGTTGGACTACCGCGAGAAAATTTGGGATCAGGCCGCCGGTTCGATTATCGTTGAAGAAGCGGGTGGAAAAATCACCGATCTGGACGGCAAGCGGCTGGATTTTACGAAAGGGCGGACTCTTGCAGATAACCGCGGCGTGCTGGCCAGTAACGGGCATTTTCATGATGCAGCGCTTCAGGCTGTGAAGGTTGTCGAAGCGTATGAATGAAGATATTGCCAGAAGAAGCATTGACTCTGTCAAGTGGAACTTCATCAGCAATATACTTTATAACCTGATCTACTTTGCACAGACGATCATATTGGCAAGGCTTCTTCCGGTTGAATCGTTTGGTATTTATGCAGGCGCGGCTTCCATCGTTGTGATGACCAACAGTTTTGCCACCTTTGGATTGGGTGGAGCATTTCTTCATCGCTGCATGGAAACCGAGGATATCGAGCAGACCGCTGCCATTCATTTTACCCTTCAGTTCATCCTGAATATTGCCTGGACGGTGCTGATGCTTGCCGGCGGGCTGTTATTCCTTAATAAAGCAGAACCCGGGATGTTGACGGTCTATGTAGTTCTTACTTTGACCTATACTCTGAGAAATTTTACGACCACTCCCCGAATTATCCTCAGCCGCCAGATCAAGTTTCAACGCATCGCAGTGTTGACCGCTCTGGATGCTGTGATCACCTTTATTTCGGCCGTTCTTCTGGCATTACTGGATCAACCAATCTGGGCGCTGCTGGCAACCAATATTTCCAATGCCATTCTGCATATTGTAGTCTTCTATATATGGAAACCGGTCTGGAAGCCCAGCTTCCGTTGGGACATGCCGGTTGTGAAATATTTTTTACGGTTTGGCAGCCGTCAGGTTCTAAGTGGAGCTCTGCTGGATGTACTGGACAGGGGTGACGATTTCTGGACAAAAACCTACCTGGGGGCGGGTCCGTTGGGGTATTATTCGCGGGCTTACGCCATCGCCAAAATACCGGGCAATATCATCGCTTCACCCATGTCGTCGGTTGCGGTTTCCACTTATGCTGAACTCAAGAACGACAAAAAGGGGCTTACAGAGGCTTTTTTTGAAACCAACGCGCTCCTGATCCGCACCGGTTTTTTACTGGTGGGTGTATTGGCGCTGGTTGCACCGGAATTTATTCGCATTGTACTGGGTGAAAAATGGATGCCCATGCTGATGACCTTTCGCCTGATGCTGCCATTCACCATGTTCGACCCGTTAAAACAGATGATGGCCCATCTGTTTGTAGCGGTTGGCAAACCGGAGGTGATCGTCAAAATTCGCCTGATCCAGGTGATCATTCTGGTGGTATCCCTGTTTGCCCTGGGTCTGCCGTTCGGGATCGAAGGTGTTGCCATTGCGGTGGATATCATGATGGTGGCCGGTATTGCGATGATCCTGTATAAAGCGAAAGACCATGTGGAATTATTTGTAGGGAAGATGTTTCTGGTTCCCGGGATTGGATTACTGGCAGGGTTATTGGCGGGTTATGCCGGCGCTCAAATTCAGAGAGTAACCATGAATGATTGGGTTTCCGGAGCGGTTAAAGCCGGATTGTTTGTGCTGGTGTACGGCCTGGTTACTATACTTCTGGAAAAGGATCAGATCCGCTATATGGTAACTCTCATAAAGAAGTATGTAATTAAGAAAACATGATACATCAATTAGTATTCATGTCATATTATTGATCACTTTTTTACCTGACTTCGAATCCATCTCCACACTGCAAGAAAACAGGGAAGAAGCTTTCCAGACACTCTACTTCCAATCCATTTTTCTGCTGCCCTTCCTTTTCCTGCGTTTCCTGGCAAAAATGGTCAAATTCTCTCGTAAAAGTAAAAATCAGAAAATGAGCCGGTTTTGCTATCGCCGGTGTAAGGGTATCGATTTGGGATGTAATCCTTCAATATCCAGTTGTGTGCGTTCTCTTCAACCCAGTTTGTAAATTTCCTGTGCTTGATATGGTTACTATTATGGTATTTCCTGCCGTTGTCAGTGTTGCTCGAGTAGATAATTACATATCGGTTAGCTGCACTGAACAGTGTACGCATGTATTGATTAAATACCTCATCTTCCACCAGGTGAAAAATTACGTCCAGTGACAAGGACAATTCTGCAATATCTCCTGCATATTTCTGCATTAGATTGAATGATTTGGTTGGGTCATGGGCAAATTTACGTCTGCAAATTGAAATAGCAGTTTCGCTGACATCCAGACCAATATATTTCTGATAATTTGCCAGTTGGAGCTGGTTACCATCGCCGCAACCTAACTCAATTACAGAAAAAATTTTATTGTCAATGACAAAAGCATTGATGATTTCTGCCTTAAATGCTGCCAGTTTATCATAGGAACCGTCACCGGAATTTCCACCGGATGCATAACGTTTTTCCCAGTAATTTTTAGAGCCGGGGAACGACTTGATTAATTTACTATATAATGTCAAGATGAAATTGCCGAGAAAAGGGGTTCTCTTAATTGAATTTTTCATAGAATATGCATAGTTTTATGAAATAATCGTTGGATGATCTGTATTGTCTTAGCTGTCTAAAGAAAGTATTATAGCAGGGATTATAAACTATTACGTTGAAATGCGTTTTTCAGAAGGTAACCCTGTAATAAATCGACAGACTACCGAGGGTGTTGGAAAAGTGCCCAAAGTTTTGTGAAAGTTATACAATACCATTATCCAAATGAAAGGACCTTTTTAACACTTTCCTACCCGGCAATTTTAATAAAAACGACTTCATCATGGCTGCCCGAACAGACGCCATTTTCAAAGAAATCCCATGAAAACCATGCGATGGATTTTCAGTTGAAGCCTCTTTTCAGCCAGATCTTGGCCAAATAGCGATGATCAAGGATAGTGAGCCAGTTGAATCGTTACATCTCGGCCAATACACTATGGATGCCGGTGCAATTCAGCTCGCACCGGCATCTGCAGTCCTATTGGAATAACACCCTGACCGCTGAGTGGGTTGAAGACTATCCTTTCACACCGCCAATGGTCAAACCACTGACCATGTATTTCTGCAAGAACAGGTAGACTACCGATACCGGCAATGCAACCATGATAGAATAGGCGGCAAAATTCGACCAGGGTGTTCCCGCAGCATACTGGCCGATCATATTAAAGAGCGCCATGGTCAGGGTAAAGTCTTTTGGGTTGGTAAGAAACTGCCATGAAATTGCAAATTCAGTCCAACCGCTCATGAAACCCAGAAATGCCGTCACTGCCAACACGGGAACTGCCAATGGCAGAATGATCTTGAAGAAAGCCTGGTTGGTATTACAACCATCGATCAGGGCTGCTTCTTCCAATTCTTTTGGGATGGTATCCAGATAGCCTTTCAAATTCCAGATGGCGAAGGGCAGCATGCCTGAAAGCATGGCAAATCCCACCCCCAGAAGCGAATTCCGCAGGTTGAACCCTCCGATCACAATTTTGTTCAATAAAACGAACAAAGCGGGAAGGGTCGCGATGGAAGGCAGCATCAGCACCGTAAGCACCATGATCATCAATACTTCCCGGCCGGCAAAACGAAAACGTGCAAAGGCATAAGCTGCCAGCACACCGATCAACACGGAAGAAAGTGATGTACCCAGTGCCAGCCGAAAGCTGTTGAAAGCCAACTGCCAGAAACTGACCGGGTTGGCCGTAGGATGTGCAATCACTTCACGATACGCCTGGAAAGAAGCACCTGGTGGAATAAGCGTCAGCTCTGTCGGGCGGGAAATATTCCTGGAATCGATAGACAGGCTGAAAATCCACAAGATGGGATAGATGACAGCAAACGAAATTGTCAACAGGAACAATTGGATAAGGATTTGTTGACCCAGCCCCAGTCTCTTTCCGGACTCAACTTTTGGGGATCCTCTCCGAAAGCGGCTGAAAATATTATTACGGGATGTTTTTATGTCAGGCATCATAACTCTCCGTTGCGCGGGTAATCTGGTTGGTTAGGAGGGTTAATATCAGCAGAATAAAGAAGATGACCACGCAGAATGCCGCCGCCACCCCGTACAATGCCTGTTCGTTAACGATACGGAAGGCAGCGGTTAACAGAATTTCGGTTTTGCGGAGCGGGCCACCTCCTGACAGGAAGTAGATGAGTGTATATAAGTTAAATGTCTGTATGATACCGTAAACAGTAGCCGGAACCATGGCGGGCCTCAATAAGGGGAGTGTGATCCGCCAAAACTGCTGCCAACCGTTTGCACCGTCAATCGATGCCGCTTCGTACAGATCCTTTGAAATACTCTGCAGCGCTCCGGTGGCAACAATTGTCATGAATGGCCAGCCCAGCCAGACATTGGTAATCAATAATGCGTAATAGGATAGGGTGAGCGGAATAAATGAAACCGGCGGGGGAATTTGATCTATCCAGCGGATGTGAAACGCTGCCTCCGGAATATTAAAGAATCTGCCGATCAGAATCAGCCCCTGGTTAATGGCTCCAAAATCAGGGTCAAACATATTCCTGAATACCGCAGCAACAATAATTTGCGGCAATACGATGGGCAATACATACAACGCTCGATAAAACCCTTTAAACATCACCCCTTTGATATTGAGAATCACCGCAATCAATATCCCAAGGGAAACATGAATGATGACATTCGAGAACGTCCACCATAAGTTGAAACCAAGGGTTCTCAAGAAATTGAAGTTGGATAATTTGACATCTCCGGCGAAAACACGCGCATAATTTTCCAACCCTACAAATGGGGGCGCTCCGTTGGCAGGATTAAGATAACGGATGGTGTAATCGGTAAATGACATGTAAACCTGATATCCCATGGGATAAAAGGTGATGACTGCCATCACAAGAAATGCCGGAATCAAATAAAGGTAAGGAGTAATCTTTTTCTTTATTTTGTTTGAACCAATCTGTTTGCGGGATATTTCAGGAGAGATCGTGGCCATCTATGCTTCTCCTTAACAAGTAAATTCTCAAATCTAACTTGGGGCTGTTTCAAAAGAAGGAAGCGGCCCCTTTTACATTCACCACTGACACTTCAATTTAATGACAGGTGTTGTCATTCTAACTATATCCAGATGTCCACCAGGAGCTTGGCAATTGACACACTAATTGACATACTATTGATGGAAACCCACCTCCTTTGTCATGCAGCGGTGGCATCCGCCCAAGAGCTGGCGATTAATGAGCCATTTGTGGAAATGTACCCTTGGGCGGATTCCTCATTTCATTCGGAATGACAATTCCGGTTGGTATATCCTCCATCCTTGTCATGTTGTAAAGGATTGCCTGATTTTTCTTTTGAGATAACCTCCGTACTATAAGTGATGATCAGCCTACTTGTTAGCGTCGGTCATGCCAGTGCATGCCGCGGTCACAGCATCCTGTGGGGTAATCTGGCCTTCGATCATGGCCGTGTAATTGTCGCCGAATGGGCCCCAGAAACCATTCAGGAACTTGGCTAACGGACGGGGAGTCCCGCTTGCAGCCAAATCTGCAAAGGTACCGATTCTTTCATCTTTCGGTGTAACATCGGTGCGTACCATTGGATCAAGAGCGGTATCAGAGTAGATCTGCGATCCTTCTTTACCGAAGAGATAAAGTGCCAAATCCAGTGCGGCATCGACATTCTTGCTGTTCGGATTGACATGCCAACTATCCACGCCGGCCAGAGGGGCACCTTTATCCCCGTTCGGTCCGGTTGGCCATTCAGCAACCCCCAATTTATCACCAAAAGTGGTATTGTATTCGCCAAACATCCAGGGGCCATCCAGGATGAGATCAAGCTGACCTTCCTTGAATAGGGAGGCGATTTTTGCGCCATCGGCATCAAAGGTGGCTCCGGCAGCCTTGAGATCTACCAGATACTGCCAGGCATCCACTACACCACCCTGGTCTGCTACACATGCACCGGTATCATCCCATATCCTGCCGCCAAACACACCGGCCCAGCCAAACTGGAAGTAGATACCGGAAATCAAACCGACTCTCATTCCGCTCTTGACTGCCGCCATTAGTTCGTCCGTCGTGGCAGGCGGAGTAGCAACGGTATCCTTATTGTAATAAACGCCTACTGCCTTGATAATACCCGGCACGCCGTAGTATTTTCCATCCACGGTCATCCCGGCAATCCCGGCGTCTGAAATATTATCCAGTTTGCCCTGAAGTTTATCGGTGACATCCAGAATCAAGCCATCCTGCACCTGTTGATAGAGATTATCGTTCGGGAAGGTGACCATATCCGGCCCGCCGCCGGCTGCGACTTCAGTATTGTATTTATTAAAGATCTGGTCAAACGGAACTTCCAGAACTTCGACTGTAATGTTTGGGTGGGCAGTCATATAGTTTGCAACAAGCTGGTTGATCGCGGTTTCCTCACCACCCCCGGCATGGTATGAATGCCAGATCGAAAGCGTTAAGGCTTCCTCGGTAGCTGCAGCCGGAGTACAGGCAGCAAATAGAAGCATGCTGATCATGAGAATACCCAAAAGTAAATTAATCTTTTTCATTCAAACTTCTCCTTGTTAATTCTTGATTAACGATGTACAACCTAATGTTCGCATTGATGGTGGCATCGACGTTTGGAAACCTGGCTTAGTTAAAATTAAATGGATTGTTTGGAATTTCAGTTATCACCCCTCTCTCTGAAAAATGGACTTGTTTTCTCCCCGTTATTGTAATTATAGATAAGAATTGTTTTATCTATTGCAAAATTGCATAATCAAACTTATTTTATCATTTTTATCTGAGTTAGTTATCAATACACAAAAACCCCCATGTTGATTGATGATTCCAAAATTGACCACTGATTTCCTATGATTATAGCACTTTAAGTACTTTGATAAAAATGGCCGGCGGAATTAATGATGCTTTCATATTCTATTGTTAAAAAGAGATTGGAATAGTAATCAGAAATTCTCATGGACAATCAATCGACCATCGAAAAGGAGTATGAGATGCCGAGATTAAAAATCAATCTGTTACACGAGATTGAATACCTTTCAATCTATGATGAGAACGATAATCTTGATGAAGAATTGGAACCTAAAATTCCCAAAGAATTATTGTTGAAATTACACCGCTCCATGTTGCTGGGGCGTTTGACTGACGAGCGTATGCTCGCCCTTCAAAGGCAGGGCAGGCTGGGCACATTTGCCCCCATCAGAGGTCAGGAAGCCTCTCAAATTGGCCCGACCGCCGCGTTGGAAAGTGATGACTGGATGGTTCCGGCGTTTCGTGAAAATGCCGCCTTGATCATGAGAGGAGTTCCCATCGAAAACTTGCTGCTGGTATACGGCGGCTTTTATCAGGGGAATGAAATAAATCCGAATCTGAAAACCCTGCCAAGTTCCATCCCGGTGGGAACCCAGATTTTGCACGCGGCCGGATTGGGTTACTCCATCAAATACAGAAAACAGGATCGGGTTGCCATGGTCTTCTTTGGTGAAGGAGCCACCTCTGAAGGTGATTTTCATGAAGCGATGAATTTTGCCCAGGTATTCAAATGCCCGACCATATTTGTTTGTCAAAATAATCAATGGGCTATCTCGCTACCACGCGGAGCCCAGACCGGGTCGGAAACAATCGCCCAAAAAGCACTTGCCTATGGAATGCCAGGCATCCAGGTCGACGGCAATGATGTGTTGGCAACCTACGTTGCTGCCAAACAGGCCGTGGATCGCGCCCGGGCGGGTGAAGGCCCAACCTTGATTGAAAACGTGACTTATCGTATGTCATTACACACCACGTCGGATGATCCCAAGCGGTATCGATCCAAAGAAGAAGTGGAACGTTGGGAAAAATGTGATCCGATCACCAGAATGCAGAAATATCTGATCAGAAAAGGCATTCTGGCCGAAAAAGACTTTCCGGTCATGGAAGAAGAATTAAAAGGGGAAATCCAACGGGCAGTGGATGTTTATGAAGCCAAAAGTACAGAACTGGGGAATGAATATCTGACCATGTTCGACCACATGTATGCCGAAATGCCGCCTTACCTTAAGGAACAGCGTGACGCATTGGCATCAGAACTGAAGGAATAAGGGAGAATATCATGGCAAAACTGACAATGGTGGAAGCTCTCAACCTGGCCTTAAAACAGGAAATGGGCAAGGACGATACCATCATCGTCCTGGGTGAGGATGTTGGAATGGATGGCGGTGTTTTCCGGGTTACTGATGGGCTGATCGACATCTATGGAAGTGAACGTGTCATCGATACACCGCTCGCTGAAGCCGGAATTGTAGGTTTTTCAGTGGGAATGGCAATCAACGGTCTGAAGCCCGTTGCGGAGATGCAGTTCTCGGGTTTTTCATACCTGGCTATGCATCAAATCGAAGCGCACGTCGCGCGCTACCGCTGGCGAACCCGCGGTGGTTCACCGTTATCGCTGGTTCTGCGTATGCCCTATGGCGCAGGGATACGCGCTCTTGAACATCATTCTGAAAGCCGAGAAGCTTATTATGCACATACTCCGGGCCTCAAAGTTGTCATTCCTTCGTCACCGCGCAATGCACGGGCGCTGATGGTAAGTGCCATTCGGGATCCAGATCCGGTCATCTTTTATGAGCCCAAGGCAATCTACCGTGCTTTTCGTGAGGAAGTGCCGGAGCAGGAGGAAGTCAAGGAAATCGGAAAAGCAGAGATCGTCCGCGAGGGAAAAGACCTGACCATGATCTCATACGGAGCCATGCTGCGCCCCACAATGGAAGCCGCCGAGGAATTAAAGACTTCGGATGGAGTGGAAGCAGAAGTGATTGACCTGTTGACCATCTCACCGATGGATCATGAAACCTTCACCCAATCTGTCAACAAGACCGGCAGAGTGGTGGTCATCAACGAGGCCCCGCGTAGTTTTGGCCCGGCTGCCGAAGTGGTCTCCAGAATTATCGAAAAATCTTTCTGGCATCTTGAAGCTCCGGTGCGGCGGGTAACCGGTTTTGATACGATCGTTCCTTTATTTGCGTATGAAAAAGCCTATTTACCCGGAGTGAAGCGAATACTACAGGCTGCACGGGAAACCCTGGCAGCCTAGGATGGGAGAAAAGTTATTATGGCAAATCAATTCAAATTACCCGATCTCGGAGAAGGTTTACATGAAGCCGAAATCACCGAGCTGCTCGTCAAAAAAGGGGATGTGATCAAGGAAGGTGACCCGTTGATGGTAGTGGAGACCGATAAAGCCTCAGTGGAAATTCCATCCCCGTACAATGGTGTCATTCAGGAGATTCATGTCGCTGCCGGGGATGTAGTAGAAGTCGGCACGGTTTTGGTCACATTTAATGGAGAAGGTCAGGAAGCGGCAAAACCACTTGTCGAGCAACCCGGTGTGGAGGAAAAATCGGCACCTTCTGCCATGCCTGAAAAAGTCGACGTGACGGCGGTTGTCCCAACGGAGCAGAAGCTGCCAGGCACGCCTGCAACAGGCGCACCCGTTGCAGCCGCCCCAACCACGCGCCAGTTAGCCCGCGAAATGAAAATCGATATTCGTCTGGTGCCCGGCAGCGGCCCTGGAGGACGGATTACTGATGATGATGTCAGACGTTTCGCACAAACCGGCCTTCCGGCGCAAGCCTTACCGGAACAACCCGTTCCGGCCGCCACCGAACCGGAAACCGTAACCGCCATCAAACCACCGCGCGTGACAGGTGAACAGGTTGGACAGTCGCTACCCTCTCTAATTTCTGAAGAAGACATTGCCCTGCCCGATTTCAGTGCCTGGGGCGAAATCCAGCAAATCCCGCTGCGTTCAGTACGGCGGGCTGTTGCCAAAAAGATGACCGTCTCCTGGTCACAGATCCCGCACGTCAGCCACCACGACAATGCAGATATTACGGAGCTGGAAAAGCTGCGCACAAGCCTCAAAGGTGAGGTGGAAGGTGGTTTGACGCTGACCGTCTTCATCATCAAGGCTGTGGTGGCAGCTTTGAAGAAACATCCAAATTTCAATTCATCGCTTGATACGGAAAAAGGTGTGATCATCCAAAAACATTTCTACAATATCGGCATCGCCGTGGACACCGAGCGGGGCCTGATCGTGCCGGTGATCCGTGATGCAGACCGCAAGACGATGACAGAATTGTCAGTGGAATTAAACGATCTGGTAAAACGTACACGGGAAGACAAAAATACGCTGGAAGAGCTCCAGCGCGGAACCTTCACCATTACCAATGCCGGTGTGCTGGGTGGGACACACTTCGAACCCATCATCAATTACCCGCAGGTGGCAATACTGGGGGCATCACGGGCAAGCTGGCAGCCGGTTGTCAGGAAAGACGAATTGGACCGCATGGAAATCGTGCCGCGCTATATCCTGCCGTTGGTGGTCACCTTTGATCACCGCGTTTTGGACGGCGGTGACGGAGCGCGTTTTCTGAGCACAATCCTCCAGATCCTGGAAACACCTGAAAAAATGCTTCTCAATATATAACGGAGGAAAAGAACATGGTAATGGGTGAAGAAACCCTGGAAACCCAGGTGGTGGTAATCGGCGGAGGACCCGGTGGGTATACCGCTGCTTTCAGAGCGGCTGACCTGGGTCTGGAAGTGACGCTTGTCAATAATGAAGATCGGCTGGGCGGGGTATGTTTGCTGCGCGGCTGTATTCCAACCAAAGCCTTGCTGGAAGCTACTTCCATAATACAAATTATGGAAGATGCCCAGGAACGCGGGATTAAATTTGGACAACCTGAAATTCAACTGGATGTATTGCGAAAATGGAAGGATGGAGTGGTGGATAAGCTGGTGTCAGGCGTCCAAACCTTAAGCAAGCGCAGGGATATTAAAGTGATAACCGGCAACGCGGTTTTTGACTCACCCACACGGCTGCGCCTGGAAGACGCCGAAATTCGCTACATCCAGTTCCAACACGCCATCATCGCCACCGGCAGCCGTGCTGTACCATTAAAAGGTTACACCTTTCGTTCCGGCAGCCGTATCATGAACAGCGATGATGCACTGGATTTGCCTGATATCCCGCCGCGGCTGCTGGTGGTGGGTGGTGGGTATATCGGTATGGAGCTGGGGATGGTCTATGCTGCGCTTGGCAGCCAGATTACCCTGGTTGAAATGACCGACAGTATCCTGCCTGGCATGGATCGCGATCTGGTAAAACCTTTAGCCAAAAAGGCTGAAAAGTTGTACAAGGCTATTTATCTGTCTACACGTGTCGCCAGCATGGAGGAAACGGACACCCTTGTAAAAGTAAAATTCGATGGCAAAGCTGACCCGGCTGAACAAACCTTTGACCGTGTACTGGTGGCAGTTGGCCGCCAACCCAACACAGAGAAATTGGGGCTTGAAAATACAGCCGTAAAACTGGATCAAAACGGATTTATCGTTGTGGATGAACAACGCCGGACAGCAGAAAATTCGATTTTTGCGGTTGGCGATGTAACGGGTCAGCCACTGCTTGCCCACAAGGCGATCCATGAAGGAAAAGTGGCTGCTGACGTGATCGCGGGGCAATCCTCTGCATTTGACGTGGCTGCCATACCGGCGGTGGTCTACACCGACCCGGAAATTGCCACCAGTGGATTGTCCGAAAAAGATGCCACCGCTCTGGGTCTTCAGGTTAAAACGAGCCGGTTTGCATGGCCTGCCTCAGGGAGAGCCGTCACAATGGGAGCGACAGATGGCCTCACCAAACTTGTTTTTGACACGCAGACCCAGCGCTTGTTGGGGATCGGTATTGTGGGGAGGGGAGCAGAAAATATGATTACGGAAGGAACACTTGCGATAGAAATGGGGGCTGTCGCTCAGGATCTGGCGCTGACCATCCACCCTCACCCGACCTTATCCGAGACCATCAACGAGGCTGCGGAAGCGTTTTTAGGAAAACCGATCAATATCATGCCGACAAGGAAAATTTGATCTTCATGTACGATAAATTCAGCAGCGTGTATGACAAATTTGTCAATTGGCAAAGCCGGCTGGCGTATGAAATGCCATTTATCGAAACCCAGCTTGGGTCGTTGGGTAGAGAAAAGAGTGAGGTGCATATTTTGGATGCTGCCTGTGGCACCGGCATGCATGTCATCGAATTGGCTCAACGGGGATACAAGGCTTCCGGCGCAGATATCAGCGCTCCAATGATCCTGAAAGCCATTGAAAACGCGGTCACCTTTAATGTTCGGGCTGAGTTTAAAGCAGCCGGTTTTGGCAAACTTTCCAAAGCATTTGTGGAGAAGAAAAACGGACGGCTCTTCGATACCGTGCTGGTATTGGGGAATTCGATCCCGCATATCCTGGAACGGCCCGCACTGGATGCCGCACTGGAGGATCTGCGCGCGTGTCTTGCGCCCGGTGGTTTCCTGCTAATCCAAAATCGCAATTTCGATGCAATCCTGGAGCAACGCCTGCGGTGGATGGAACCCCAATCACAAAGGGGATATGACGGCGAATGGTTATTTCTCCGCTTTTATGATTTCAAACCGGACGGCAGAATTGGATTTAACATCATCACGCTCCACCGTGCGGAAATGTCTGAATGGCAGCAGGATGTCGAGTGCACCGAACTGTTTCCATGGTCATCCGATGTGCTAAGCGAAGCCTTATACGGAGCCGGTTTTTCACGAATAACCCGTTTCGGGGATATGGAGGGGAATCCTTACAGCCATTCTGCCAGCGGTAACCTGGTCATCCGGGCAGATGTGTAACCAATGAGCATGGTCATCTTGGATCAAGGGAGAAACTGCTGCGGATCCAATGTTGCCACTCCTGCCAGTTTGAGCACTCGCAATGCCCGCAGGGTAACCCATTTGTTTGCAGTCTTCCTGGCTCCAAAATTGACCCATGTTTTGTCAGTATAGTCATAGTCCAGGTTCCAGCAGCCAGAGCTGTCCTGCTTACTGCGAATGAAAGCGATAGCGTTATCCAGTCGCCGGTCATAGATCGCAGAGGTTTGCAAGACGGCCTCCACCAATTGCAAGATATCAGTCACATAAAAAACCGGAAAACCAAATTTCCACCAGCTTCGGTTGGGCCTTTCATTGTTGCGGGAAGGATATGCCGCAGTTGCAGGATCGACCTTTAAAAGGAAATCCAGCCCCACCGATACCGCTTTTTGTATCTGGGGCGTCCAATTGTTGCGGGGTAAACTTCCAAATGCGGACATTACCTTCACCGCTCCCCAGGCGCACGGCATACCCGAAGTGGCTCCACACGCAAACGCCGGTCCGCATTTCATCGCATAATAGCGCTGCGGAGATTGTTTCTCTGATTGAGGAGCGATCCCATCCCCGGTCTCGCTGCGCGCCATCCAGTCGAATGCCAGATCCAGACGCTCATCCTCAACGCCCATATCCAGCAATGCCTTGCACAGGTTGCCCTGCAAACAGTCAAACGTGCTCCCTGGCGCACCGGAATTGGAAAATTGCCCGTATTTTGTAAGGCCGTGATCCAGCATATAAGAGCAGGCTTGTTGAATCCGTGCATCCTCCTTGATCGAACCACCCAACTGTGCCAGCAAAATGATCGCCCAAACCGACGATCGATACTTTGGGTTGTAACCCGGCCCGGGTTTTACCCACCAGCCTTCCGGATTCATAGCCTGCAACACCTGTGAAATGGGGCCTTCAGCATGGGCATTTCGCCTTGCACCGGCAAGCTCTGCATCCTCCGCCGGAAGGCATAGCAAATCGCGCAATGCCAGATAGCGAACTCCGGGATCTTCGCGTTCCAACAGCCAGATGAACGATTCGTTGTCCTTATTGTTTTCTTTTGACATGGTTACGCCCCCTTCAGTTACCGTTGTCCGTTCGATGGGTAACTTCATCGATTTTTTCCACCGGATGACGCAGAATGGTCTTCAGTTTCTCAGGGTCCGCCCGGCGCGGGTCTCCCATATAAATTTCGTGATGCTTTCCCCTGAATTGATATCCATTCTCATGGCTGAATGATTCCATGACAGTCAGGGTATCCATTTCACGGCTGTAAGGCCCAATATGCATCATCTGGGCACTCAGGCCTTCAGTAAATTCCTGCAGGCGAAGCAAATCCAGTGCCGGATTGGGTTTCTTCTTTCGCAGGTCCTCAATGGTATCCCCGAACAAATCCGCTGTAACCGGTTCAGGCTGCATGATCATGGCAGTCCAGTGCCAGTTGCTGGGCTTTCGGATATCAAACTCACCGGAATCCACCCACCAAAGACCTTCCAACGCCATCACCGGATAGTCAATCGGATTTTCGCGCCGTTTTTTCAAGGTAAATTTGAGCGTGTACGAGATGCCGTACAAAGCCTGAACAGCATTCTGAAATGCAGGAGATGTGGAAGGGCCATATCCAGGCTCAATCACTCCATCCACCATCGCAAACGACATCGAAGGCACATCCACAATTTCGACTTTCTTTGCCGATGGTTTATATAAACAGGCATATTTCTTTTTTAGATCGATTTTTTCCATGTGCTCCCTCTTCCTTTCCGTGTACTTGCCTGGACAGTCGATTGATCAGCAGGCTTCATGCAAAATGACAGGCTGCAACGAGTTTGTATTGATTATTTTATATATTATCAAGTTATCCATACCGCTGCCTGCGGTAAATGAAATTTTTTTCGGTATCATTCCCATGGTTTCAGGATGATCTTGGCACATTGCCGGGATGCAGAAATCTCAAATGCCTGCTGAACCTGGCTCATCGGTAAAGTATGGCTGATGAGATGTCTGACCACCAGCGAGTTCTGAATTACCTGCATGATGAGTGGAAATAGTGAAAGGTTGTAATGCCACGCTCCGCTCAAACTGATGCCCTTGCGGATCAGATCGGGGCTGACCGTGACCGGCAGTTCCTGCGTACTTTCGCCCACGAAGGTCACATGGCCCTTGCGCCGCACAGCATCAAGGCAGAAACGCTGGGCTGCCAACACGCCCGAACAATCCAGCGCCTTGTCAACGCCCTTGCCATGTGTGAGATGTTTTATGGCTTCCAGATTATTAGGATTTCCCGGGTTAAGGATCACATCCGCTCCCAATAATCGGGCACGCTCTGAACGCCAGGAATTCCCTTCCATCACAATCACCCTGGCGCCCAGGTAGCAGGCGTTGACGATTGCACCCAGGCCTACCGGCCCGGCGCCGCAAATCAAAACGGTATCGAAGGCATTCACTCCCATGGTGTAAAAAGCGCTAAATGAAGGCCCCAGAGCACACAGGGCCAGTGAAGCCATATCGATGGAGACATCATCCGGTACGACCGGTAAAAGCCAGGAAGGTTTGAGCATATATTGGGCATACGTTGAGCTGCCTTCACGAGAACCGGTGAAACCTGCAAAATCATAGCTGTTTTCGCAGTGAATAAAATCGCCTGCCACACACAAGTCGCATTTTCCGCACGGATAGTGCGGCATCACCACCACCCTGTCGCCGGGTTTCACTTTACAGGGTTGAGCGACCTCTACCACTTCACCGGCGGCTTCATGACCCATATATTCGAGCCCCGGCCCGGTGACAAAACGTTTATATTCGGTACACATGGGTGTGGCAAGAATTTTAACCAGCGCCCAATCCTCTTTTGGAGATGGCATGGGTGCATCCACCAGGCCGGCTCTTCCTGCTTCAAAAATAACTGCCCGCTTCATGGATAATTTCCTTTTGTTGATAGCGCTGAAAGTACCTTGTTCAGTTGATCCCACGGATCAGCCGGTGATTCATACCGGCGAGAATCAGGGAGAAAAAAGGTTGACGAAACGTTACAAATGAATTCTATTCAATTAATGATCGTTGTCAAGAAAACGGATTCAAAGTTTTAGGCTCTTTTTCAACACCTTCAGGGATTCACTCTGGAATAAACCTTTACATCCCGTTACTTGAACAACAGGTCGCCAGGTAAATACCGTACTTTATTCAGTGTGAAATGTTAAAGAAAAACAAATTTGTTTTTCTTTAACATTTCAAAAAAACGCATTAAGAAAATTTTAAGATAAAAAAATCATAAATCATGTCTTTTTTGCTTGCATTTTGTCCCGTAATGCAATATACTGTGAGAAATTGTGGTAAATAGTGGTTAATAGTGGTGCCGGATTTCCGGCATCTTGTCTTAATAAACAGGATTAGAACACATGTTCATGGGCCAATACGAACACACCATCGATCCAAAGGGTCGCCTTATGATACCGGTCAAATTCCGCGAGTATTTGAACGATGGTGCTGTCGTAACCAAAGGCTTCGAACAAAATCTAATGGTGCTTTCGACGAGCGCATTTGATTCGACAACCAAAAGAATTGAGGAATTGAGTGTCACCCAGCATGCTGCCAGGCTGCTCCAAAGGCAAATATTTGGTTTTGCCCAGCAGGTAACGTTGGATAAATTGGGCAGAATACTTATCCCATCATTTTTGCGTGATACAGCAAACCTGAAAGATGCGGTGATTGTTGTGGGCATGAGCAGCTTTTTTGAAGTTTGGTCGCCCGAACAATGGAAGCTGCAGATGAATGAACTGCAAAATCCTGAGGCGGACGAACAAAGATACGCTGCATTTAATCTTCCGATCGGGTGAGGTACTGCATGCCACACTCTGGCGTCAGCAATCCTCACCAACCTGTACTTTACCAAGAAGTCTTAAGGGCTTTGAATCCATTCAGCCCCGGACGATATATTGATGCTACAGTAGGAGCAGGTGGACATGCCTGGGGGATTTTGGATGCCTGTGCTCCTTCAGGTGAACTGTTGGGTCTGGATGTGGATCCTGTCGCACTGGATCTCGCAAAAGAACGATTGTCCGGTTTTGGCAAACGCATCATTTTGAAACAGTCCTCATATATCTTTTTACTGGATCAGATGCAAAGCCTGGGCTGGCAATCAGTGGATGGGGTGCTGTTGGATCTGGGGGTATCATCCATGCAGCTTGACCGAGCCGAAAAGGGATTTTCATTCCGGGTAGAGGGCCCTCTGGATATGCGGTTCAATCCGGATCAACCTGTCACGGCGGCCGATCTTGTCAATCATTTGCCTGTCGAAGCTCTGGCGGATATCCTGTGGAAGTATGGCGAAGAACGGCAGGCGCGGAGAATCGCAAATGCCATTCTTGCCAACCGCCCCCTGCACACCACCACACAGCTTGCTGAAGTGATCCAGCGTACGGTGGGCGGGAAAGGCCGCTCCATTCACCCGGCTACACTGACCTTTCAAGCTTTAAGAATCGCAGTCAATCAGGAGCTGCAGGCGCTGGAACAGGTTTTGCCGGATGCGATCAAGGCCCTGGTGCCAGGAGGTAGACTGGTGGTGATTTCGTTCCACTCATTGGAGGATCGCCTGGTAAAGCAATTCTTCCAAAGGGAAGCCCGCGATTGTATTTGTCCTCCAAAACAGCCGGTATGCACCTGCCAGCATAAACGAAGCATCAAAATTGTCCAGCGTTTGTACAAGCCTACAGCAAGTGAGGTTGATGATAACCCAAGAGCGCGCAGCGCTCGTCTCCGCATAGCGGAGAAAATCGTTATGGCATAGTTTTTGCATAAAAAGGGTACAGTTGAGGGATTTAAATGATGCAAAATATTAAATATGCCTATAAACAGGCTCCCTGGCGCAAGCAGTTGCGGGGATTAGCCTGGCTATTGGTGGTATTGGTCATCTTTGTCATGATTGCCATCGCTTATCTGAATATTTCGGCAAAAACCTATGCGGCGGGCATCGAAATCCAGTCCATGCAAAGTGAGCAGGAAATACTATCCAATGATATTGCCGACTTGCACAACCAGTTGGGAAGTGCTACCGCTTATCAGGTTATGTCTGGAAAGGCCAATGAAAAAGGTTACCAGATTATCGCGAATTCATCACGGATCGTGTATCTCAAAATTCCGGGATATATTGAACCAGCGCTTGAAATCGAGGTACCAAAGAAAAATGCTGTCAACCCAGAGCCAGCGATCAAGTCAATTTATACCCGCTCATTGTGGGATCTGTTAATGAACGGTGCTCTAAAATTGGGAGACAATTCTTAGAGATTCTGATGATGAAAAAATTCGACAGAATTAGTTTCGTTGGAGTAGTTATCACCTTGATAGGTGTTTTAATCGTCTATCGCCTGATTTCAATTCAGAAAGAAGGCAAGTTTCTGGTCGAAGAAGCTGTCTACTCAGAGGTGATCAAGCCTGATCGGGGTATCATCTATGACCGCGATGGGCACATTCTGGCAGGAAACAAACTGGTTTACGAAGTAGGTGTCGAACTAAACCAGGTCGATGAGGTGAACGGTGCTGAAACGATTGCCAAGGAAACGTCAGACTTGCTGGGTCTTGACTATGACACGGTAAAAAAATATGCCAGCAGAGAATTCGATGCGACCAAAGCACGCTATCTGGTGCTGGGTGACTTCATCGATCCTGATAAAATTGCCAAAATTAATGCCGAAAAAAACCAGCGCCAATCGAAATATGACACCTCTCTCAACGGGCTTTACTGGTTTCCTCATCTGAAAAGAAACTACCCTGAAGATGACCTTGCCTCAAACATCCTCGGTTTTTATTCATTTTGGGACAGGCTGGAAGGCAGCCCTCATTTCGGTATCGAAGAAGAATATGAAGACATGTTAGCCGGTGTACCTGAAACGGTTACCTATCATCTTAATCCCAGTGAAATCACGGCGATTCCCGATATTCCCCCCGGAGCCAATCTCGTTCTCACCATCGATCGCGAGATTCAATCCATGGCAGAGAGAATTATCGATCACAAGACAGAGAGCTCAGGCGCAGTTTCAGGCACCATCCTCATCATGGATCCTGAAACAGGCGAAATATTAGCCATGGCGGTTACACCCCGCATTAACCCAAATAAATACGAGAAATCAGGCAGCCTGCTGACAGAAAGCTCCTCATATAACCGGGCGATTGACGTCAACTTCGAACCCGGTTCTGTCTTCAAGATATTCACCATGGCCGCCGCTCTGGATGCCCAGGTGGTTGAACCCACCACGCCATTCCTGGATGAAGGCTCCATCTCGGTAGGTGGATATACCATTTATAACTGGGACCGCGAGGCCTGGGGGCCACAAACCATGTTGGGGTGTATGCAGCATTCGCTGAATGTCTGCCTCTCATGGGTCGCCGTTGAAAAACTGGGCGCAGCAACATTTTATGATTATCTCAATCGTTTTGGCATTGGTCACCGCACCAACATTGACCTGGCCGGTGAGCAGGTCTATCCGCTCAGCGTACCGGGTGACAGCACCTGGTCTGAGGTAAACCTGGCAACCAACTCATTTGGGCAAGGTCTTGCCATCACACCCATCCAATTGGTTACGGCTGCCTCCGCAATCGCCAATGACGGCAAAATGATGGCTCCCCATGTGTTAAAGGAAGTCGTTTCGGCAGATCAACATATTGTCATCCAACCCAGGGTGATCGGCAACCCGATCAGTGCAGATACTGCCCGTGAGCTGACCGATATGCTGACCACCTCGCTCGAAGAGGAAGCCTCAGATGCACTGGTCGATGGATATAGTCTGGCAGGGAAAACGGGCACCGCAGAAATAGCGGTCGGCGATCAGGGATACATCACCAATCTGACCAACGCATCGTTCATCGGATGGGGACCATCTGATGATCCGAAGTTTATTGTTTATATCTGGCTGGAAAAACCAACGTCATCGATGTGGGGTTCAATTGTTGCGGCCCCCATATTTAGTGAAGTTGTCCAGGAGCTGGTGGTTTTAATGGAACTCCCGCCCGATTCTGTGCGCGAAAAACTGGCGTTGGAATGAGAGGTAGTGTGCTTAAACTTGCGGATGTGATCGAGGCCCTTACCGGCGCCAAACCGACAAATGCTTCTTCAATCATTACTGAAGCATTCGTCGACTCTCGCCAGGTTCTCCCGGCAGGAATGTTTGTTGCGCTGCCCGGCGAACGTTCTGACGGGCATGATCACATAAAACAGGCTTTTGAATTAGGCGCCAGCCTGGCAATCATTCAAAAAGATGTCGGGGACCAGTTCCCGGTTGTAGATTTGACAGCCCCTCAACCGTCAGCCGGATATGACCTCCCGTCTGGCCCATTTTGTCTGAAAGTGGAAAACAGTCTGGAGGCACTGCAAAAAATTGCCGGTTTCTGGAGGGGCAAACTGAATACCAGAGTCATCTCCATCACCGGCAGCATCGGAAAATCGACCACAAAAGAGCTTACCAGCGATGTTCTTTCCCAGCGCTATCGAACATTGAAAAGTCGGGGAAATTTGAACAATGAAATTGGGTTGCCCCTCTCTCTGCTGCGCTTGAGTTCCGGCCATCAGCGTGCAGTCCTTGAAATGGGCTTCTATGTGCCGGGAGAAATCCGCCAGTTGTGCGACCTGGCAAAACCTGTCATCGGGGTGGTGACCAATGTCGGGCCTGTTCATGCAGCCCGGGCCGGATCTCTGGAGGTGATTGCCCGCGGAAAAGCTGAGCTGGTTGAATCACTGCCTCAAAACGGTGTGGCTATTTTGAATTTTGATGACCCGCTGGTTCTGGAGATGGCCGAACGAACCGATGCCCGTTTATTTTATTACGGCCTCGATCCCAAAGCTGACCTGTGGGCCAGTCATATCGAAGGCCTGGGGCTGGACGGAATTCGTTTCCAGTTGCATTACGAAAAAGAGGTCATCCACCTGCGGGTACCCATGATCGGGCGTCATTCGGTCTATACGGTGTTACGGGCCGTCTCGGTGGGATTAATGGAAGATCTTACCTGGCAGGAGATCATTAATGGATTACAGCAAGGCCGCAACCAGTTGAGAATGGTGGCTGTCACTACGAAAAATGGCGCCATGCTCCTGGATGACTCCTATAATTCAAGCCCGGAATCGTGCATCGCTGCCCTCAACCTGTTGGGAGAGATGAAAGGGCGTAAGATTGCCGTGCTTGGTGATATGCTGGAACTCGGATCTTATGAAGAACAAGGTCATATCGCTGTCGGTCAGCGAGCTGCAGAGATTTGCGATGTACTCGTTGCAGTCGGAAAACGAAGTCGAATCCTGGTCAAGGCTGCCCTGGCGGCCGGATTGCCCAAAGAATCGATCCACTGGTTTTCTGAAATATCCAAAGTGACCACGTTTTTAGAATCTTTTTTACAAGCAGGCGATATTGCATTAATCAAAGGTTCATTAGGAATGGCAATGTCGCAAATAGTGACTGCCCTGGAGGTTTCCGATGACTGATACTCCACTGGCGCTGGGCTTAAGTATGCTGAGTTTCATGATGACGGTCATTTGGGGCAGCCCGTTGATCCGTCTTCTGCGCCATTTCAAAGTAGGCAAACTCATCAGGGTTGAAATCCAGGATATCCATCAGGAAAAAATGGGCACCCCCACCCTGGGCGGCGTGATGTTTATTGTGCCTGTGGTGCTTCTGACCCTCCTGCTTAATGGAGCCACCATTCTGGGGTTTACCCAGGATGTACTGGGGCAGGCCGTCATATTACCGGTTCTTGTGATGGTCAGTTACGGGCTCCTTGGAGCAATCGATGATTGGGAGGGTGTTCGGGGAAGTCGTCGTGGCGTGGGTATGCGTGCCCGGACAAAATTTATCCTGCAAACCATCCTGGCGGTTGGCATCGCTTTTGTCCTTCGTTATGTATTGGTGGTGCCCGAATTCTATTGGCCGGGTTTTGAGAAACCGCTGTCTCTAGGAATTTTCTACGTGCCTTTCGCTGCCACCGTCATCGTCAGTATGTCCAATGCGCTCAATTTTACCGACGGCCTCGACGGTCTGGCAGGGTTAATTTCAGCCACCTGTTTTGCTGCCTACGGCGGTATTGCACTTCTTCAGGGACAGGTGTTTATTGGCCGCTTTTGTTTTACTGTGGTGGGCGCGTTGTTCGGATTCCTGTGGTTCAATGTGCATCCTGCGGAATTGATGATGGGGGATACGGGTTCACTTTCATTGGGAGCTACCATTGCAACCATTGCACTCATGACCGGCCAGTGGCTCCTTTTGCCCCTGATTGCCATTATTCCGGTCAGTGAAGCGATAAGCGTAGTAATACAAATCGTTTATTTCAAAATCACCAAAGGGAAACGTTTTTTCAAACGTGCACCCCTCCATCATCATTTTGAGCTACTCGGGTGGAGTGAAACTCAGATTGTTCAACGCTTCTGGCTGGTCAGTCTGCTTTTTGCAATGCTGGGCGTGGGATTGGCAATGGTGTAGCATGAGAGACTGGAAAAATAGCGAAGTAATCATCATAGGCGCTGCCCGGCAGGGATTGGCGCTGGCGCGCTTCCTGGTATCTCGCGGGGCAAACGTCACCATCAACGACATCCGCTTTGCAGATGCTCTCGCGACAGCCATCGCGAAAATGCAGGATTTGCCCGTCAAATGGCAGCTTGGCAGTAATGACGTCCAATTCCTGACAGGCAAGGATATATTATGTGTCTCTGGTGGTGTTCCATTAAACCTTCCTATTGTGGAAGAAGCTCTTAAACAACAGATTCCGGTTTTGAACGATTCACAAATCTTCATGGATAATGTCCCATGCAAGGTGATCGGGATTACCGGCTCAGCAGGAAAGACCACCACCACTACCCTCGTCGGCCGGATGGCGGAAAACGCAGTTTCTAATCCCGATAAAGCCTGGGTCGGCGGGAATATCGGTCTCCCGTTGATCGATGTTGTGGACCAGATCAAACCCAATGACATTGTGGTGTTGGAATTCTCCAGTTTCCAGTTGGAGATCATGACAAAATCCCCCAACATTTCGGTCATCCTCAATATCACCCCCAACCATCTCGACCGGCATGGAACAATGAAAAAATATACGGAAAT
>JAJFTV010000125.1 GCA_021372725.1 Chloroflexota bacterium
ATATAATGAAGTTGTTTCTTCAAGAAGATGTCTGGATTCCGCGATTCCATTATCAAGCAGCTTGTTCAGAGCGGTAGAGATGTGCTCTTCCGGAAACAATATCTTGCTTAAAGAGATATGCGTTTTTTCCATCTACATCAACAATTTTACTTTGAAATTCACCTTATTGCATCTGGTAAATTGCCATATTTTCTCCACCGGCTTGAGGAGAAAATTGCCCTTTTGTATCATACATTTTTTGACCCTGTAAAACAAGATCTGGGTACCAGCCAGGGAAAGTGACCAAAAATTCTGTATTCCTGGATCTTATGTACTTCAACAACTCATCTTCGTCCCTTATGATGGGTATCACCTCAGGATCAATTAATCCGGCAAGATCGATCAATTCATTCTTTGTAAAATAACCCAGCGCGCCGATATCATGAGTAGCGATGCGGGCGTCAACAGGCAGATTGGATGAAATCCATTTTGCCATACTCACCATTTCGGTTTCAATAATGGCTACGTCCATCGCATAGGTCTTGACACCCAGAATACAGAAGCCAGACTGGACTGCGATAATGATCATCAGCCAGCTCTTTCCTACCAAAACCATGGATGTTTTTTTATGTGAAAACATTTTATAAAGATAAATGAAACCCGAAAACCCCATCAGCAAAAAGATTGGAATAACAGGGATAAGGTATCTTGCATGTTGATACGTTACCGGAAGTTGAAATGCATAAATTCCAATGAAACCAATTAGCCACAAATTCGCCGATATCGCCCACCTGTCCCGGTCTTTGATGACTTGAATCAGCTTTGCCAGGAAACCCGGGATCAACGCAATTCCGACCCCGATGTGCACCTGTCCAAACAATTTGAAAAATCGAAGAATGAGAGATTCTTCGCGTAGAACTGCATACTCTGTCTGTTTGGCATACAGGGTATTAGGCCAAATTGTACCATCTAAATGATAGTTGAAAACCATGTATGTCAAGATCAATCCAAGTGTCGCAGCCAGAACTAAACCAACAGAACGTGCTTTCTTTTTCCACGGGTCCCCATTCCAAACAGCCAACAGGAGAACTGGCCCAAGCATGGTCAACCCATCAGGCCTGATCCAAACCAAAATACCGGTCAATAAACCTGCCAGCAGCCAGGGTGGACTCTCTTTAAGCAGCAGGTAAAATATTGTGCAAATTACAAAAATATAAAGAATTGTTTCCATGCCGGATAGAGCAGCCCATATCAGGTGCCATTCACTGACAATCAACAAACCAAACAAAGGTGGAAACAAATTTTTGGGGAGCACCTGAAATCTTCGCCACATCAGATCACAAATTACTCCCGTAAATATCAGCCCTGTTATTCCCAATGACATCGTCCACAGAACAGGATTGATATGCAACAGATAGCCAATCGAGATAAGAAGCGTCCATAACGGTGAAGTGGATCCGGCAGAAGGTTCTCCTTTTACAAATGCCCACTGTCCATCTTCTGCCAAATTACGGGCAAAAGTCTGATGGATCCAGGCATCATCCAGCGGGAAACCTGTTCCATTAACCCTGGCACACCAAAATAAATAGATCCCTGAAATCAGCAGGGTGATAAATGCCAGCAGACCATACCGCTTTAGCTCAGGGTGTTTCATAATTCTCTCTAATACGGTAAATCCTTGTATCCCCAACAGTAAACAAATATTCAATCCAATCGGACGAGGCAGGTTCCTGATACAGATGATTCAATCCATCAACCGTATTCCTGTCAATCGCAATAAATTGTGCCTGAAATCTTTCCGCCACCAATTTAAGCGCCTGTTCATCCCCATCCGGAAGTACAACCGCCGGTCTTCCTCCGGAGGCCAGATAATAACCGGGCGGGTTGTTGACAATGATTACGGATGCCATATCAGATGCTTCTTCCTTTACCGCCTGCTCGACCTGAACATAATCATTCCAATTGGCCTGCCAGGCAGGAGAAACCGGATCTCTGCCTATGACCTTATTGTAATAAATCGACATCGTGAAAACAGCAAGTATGACACACAAACCGATTCCAAAGATCGAAAATGCCTGTCCTTTTATCCAGTTTCGTTTCCTCACCCCCCACTGGAGGAATTTTTCAAATCCGGCAGGAATAAGCGCCCAAATAAAAGGCTGGAAAGCGGCACTGGAATGAAGAAAACCGCCGCGCATTCCAGCAAACGGGAATACCCAACTCATCATAACAAATGTGAGAAGCCAAAGCAAAAGCATGCTCTTTGTTTCTGCAAATTTCTTTTGATCGACCAAACCCAAGATAAACAAGGGCAGCAGGACAATCTCCCCTTCGACGGCCAGGAGCGTCATCAAATTGTCCAGTGAGGATTTCATCCGTACAGAAAGGATGCTGCTTATTCCCGATTTCAGCCATTCAGACAGTGTCAAACTGCTGGCAGGATAACTGAACATTTGATTGTAATTCTGCAGCCATAAAGTCAGCGTTCCACCAGTTGGCATGATCTTTCCGAATTCCTGCCCGTTGTGCAAAAACCACCCACCCATGATGAGTAGATATCCTAGAAACACCATTCCGGCTAACTGGATGGCCCATGAAAATTTTTCAGATGCATGCAGGACTGCCTTTTTTTGCAAAAGTCCGTAATAAATCGAAAAACTCGCCGCTACAAACAACCAGAGTATTCCATCTGACCTTGTCAGATGCATCATCCCGGCGATACAGCCCAGTCCCACAAAACTTGTCAGCAATCTGGTCCGTGACAACTTGCTTCTGTTGATCGACAACAAGAGCCAGAAAAATAACCCTCCCTCCAACATATATAAACCGAGTGTTGAAGTCGTCACCTGGTATGCCAGGTAGTAACCGGGGAACAACGCAAGAATCCCCGCAAATACGGCCTTGCGATGATCCTCATATAATGAAGACCCAATCTTGTATGTGATCAAAGGGATGCACGCTGAGATTGCGATAAATGGAATTTGTGCATAAATGAATTGCTGATTTTTGAACAAAAACATCCCCAGAGCTGCAGTCAGTGAGGTAAATGGAAGCCAGTAAGTATGAGAGGCATGGGGTAATCCCTGCGGGTCATCCAGATAGTTCCAGATCACCATCTCGGTGAAACCTTTTCCGGACGCAAGCCGCTGCCCATTCATATAGTAATATTCGGCATCCATATAACCGGGTACATGTAAATTCCAGGCAGCAACACCCGAAATGACCATTGCCACCAGAAAAAGAAAAATTTCCGTCGGCAATTGCCGATGAGGATTGCCGGATTGGGTTTTCATTTTGAAAAGATGAAAGTATTTTTATTCAAAAAATGATGAGTCTTCATCGCCAAAGTGCTCCAATGCAAGATCACTCGCCGGTTGCAATATCCACCACCGCGACCAATATAATGCGCCGAATAAAAACATTGGCAGCGACAGGTACAAGGCAGGGTTTTGTTGCGGCGGGTATCCGCTTCCAATCGTCTGAAAAAAGATCAAGTAAATTATGAGTAAAAGTAAAATAAGACAAATAAATATATACAAACCTCCGGCATTTTGCCATCGTCTGCTCCAGGCCTCGAAAATAACAGTAATGGCCGGAAAAAGAACGATAAAGTTGCCTGTCTCAACAGGTAAACCAATCCATTGAGTGACAAGCAGGGTCATTAATCCGCCAAACAAAAAACCTTGAAAACGGTTTCGACTCGATAAACCCCATTCCACTATTAACAGCAAAACCAGTACACCACTGATCGCCCAGCCTACTCTTTCCCCAAAACCTGGCAGTAGTTCTCCAAGAGCAGTCTGGAAGTTGATAACTTGTTTCGTCTGGAGAAAACGTAAGATCTCCATGAAATTCTGGGGAATCCAATCCGGAATGATCAACATACTGCTGATCACCAGCAGAAGGGTTGTAAAAATAAACCAGATCACGATCTTCTGCCGTCTTTGCCTTAATGACCAGAAAATAACGAACACAACAAAAAGTAATGCAATTTGCGGTTTGATGGTGCTGAACGCAAAAAGGACACCTGCCAATTCATCTGCCCTGTTTTTTACAGCAAGCAGACCGCCGGTAATCAGCACGGCAACGATGATGGAGGCATTGCCGGTTACGACAGGAAGAATCGAATGAAAGAACAAAACAGCAAACAGATAGTAGAAAACCAGCAGTATTGTATTCGGCTTCCAGCCTGACAACTTTAGAGACAAATAAGCCAGCAAGATGAGATTTAACTCCAAAACCGTCATCCATATCGCTCTGGCAACCACGAAATCTTTTATCAAGGCAAAAGGCAGGTAAAAAACAATTGCATATAATGGATAAACAGCTCTGGGCTGCTGGTCATTTTCCTGTGCAAGGCTGCCATTAGCGAAAGCCTGTACCGCTTCTGCAGTCTGTTGACTATATGGGCTTGTTCCCTCGGTTATCAGATTTCGAAATCCCACCCAGTGCAGCAGGAAATCATTGCCGCCCGGTACTCGCAAGGCATAATTGATGTTAGCCGTAATCAGACCGGCGATCACAACCACGATTGCCAACCCTATAATGACCGCCGCTGTCAACGGATTTTTATTTTTAGAAGACAAATGTATCGCTCCAACGTATAATTAGTTGAATAAAATCAGATTATTATTTCCAGGCACCCATAAATTATAACGGATACAACGGATGAGCATAAACATAACCCTCGGACAAATCAATATCAAATCAGGCGATGTTGCTGCCAATCTCGAATGTGTTAAAACGATTGCACAAAATCTGCCAGGTGGTTCGATACTTCTCCTCCCCGAACTTTGGAGTAGCAGTTATGACCTTGTGAATACACCCTCCATTTGCAAAGAAAATCAATCTGCGCTGAAAGAATTGGCCAACACTGCACGCCTGGCTCAAATATTTATCGGCGGTTCGATTTTGGAAGAAATAAATGGAGAAGTCTACAACTCCTTCAATCTGATTTCGCCCAAAGGAGAAATTTCGGCCAAATATCAAAAGATTCACCTCTTCAAGATAATGGATGAACATATCTGGATGAAACCTGGCCAAAACGCGGTCATGGTCGATTTAGGAGCCGTTAAAGCCGGTTTGGCTATCTGTTACGATCTTCGTTTTCCCGAGTTGTTTCGCCACTATGCCATTCAGGGCTGTAAATTGATGCTGCTCTCCGCTGAATGGCCTGTCAGGAGAATTAATCACTGGAAGATACTTTTACAAGCCCGTGCAATCGAAAATCAATGTTTTGTCGCGGCGGTGGATTGCGTCGGTCAGACTGGAAACGCTGTATATGGCGGCAACAGCCTGGTCATCGATCCCTGGGGACGCGTCCTAGCCGAAGGCTCGCAAACCGAAGAACAACTGCTGAGCGCCGACATTGACATAAACGTTGCGGATGAATTCCGCAGAAAAATACCCGCCCTGGATGATCGCCGGCCGGAGGTTTATTCATCCTGGCGATAAAACAATAGGCTTATTTCACCCTGCTGATTTCATCCGTTAATACAGCGGCCTGGTCATCCTGATAAACCACCTGCCATCCATCATTCACTGCACAATCGATGACCGGCCGGCTGTTTTCGACCATCAGCAAATGCACATCCCATTTGTTCAGTATTTGTTTTGTCCGTGAGCCGCATTGCATCACGTCTTGCCATTCATTGATGATTTCATCTCCAAAAAGATCTGTCCGGCCATCAATAAAAACCGGAAAATCCCGCAATTGCCATGTGATAAATCCGCCCCAGTTGTACTCATTCATCACACGAGAAGGCGAAACATGTCGTGAAACCCATTCCACAGCATCGAGAGGATAATTTTGTCGCAGGTAATGATCCACCAGATCAGGCTGTGTCACATAAACTGTTTTGATGATACAAGCCGATGCCAGCAGTACAATAATCAGGCAGTTGATCACCTTGCGGAGACCATTTGGTATGGTTTTTCCGGATCGTCCCGGATTCCATTTCTGAATGGAATTAGAAACCTTTGGAGGAATTTCAAGATGCTGTGAAAATTCTGCCATGACAGGTAGCGAGACAATTACAAATGGGCCAAAATTTCTACGAGCGGTGAAAGCAAGAAAGGCAAAAACGCTTATCGAGAACAGGTATTCCAATCTTACCGGTTTTCTGGCAAATGCCAGCAGCCAGATAAAAAGAATGAAATAAACAAGAAAAACCAGTTGGAGAGGTTCGTGAAAATCAGGAGAAGCCCATTCTGAAATCAGGTTTTGCAATCCCGTCACATTGACAGTTTGGAATGGTATAAGCAGTGTTTTCAATCCATTGGGACTGATGGCCGTTGTCAGGTATCCGATAACAATTACCACAGCAAGGCGCAGAATTTCCCGCCAATCAAGTGATGAGTTCGCCCCCGACAGAAGCGCCAAAATTGATCCCGCCAATACACAACCTGCCAGTAGTAACCCCAGCGCATAACCCCCGTGCAGATTCCCCCAAATCATGAAAATGACAGGAAGTATCCAGATCCATCTATCCGGTTTCTTTTGATATTGGTAAAGGATGAAACCGGTTAAAGCCAGCAAAACCAGTGAGAGGATCTGCGGACGGGGTACCCAGTTTACAGAAGCAACAATCCCGCCCAATACAAGTAAAAACATCTTTATAATGGGTTTCCCGGGCATTTGTAACGAAACAATTCCCATGCAGAGCACAGCGCTTATCGAGACGAATAATGACAAACCGGCAAAACCGGTCATTCCATATATTTCATACAGGATCACCTGAGACAACCAGCTATGGTTTGTCCAGGGTTCATTGAATCGGGAGAATGAAAAATTATCCACAGTCACCGGAGAACCTGATCGGATCGTTTCTTCACCAGCCCGCAGGTGCCACCAGAGATCCGTATCGAGCGGTGTACGCGCTGCCATGATGAAAATCAATAACAATGCAATTACAAGAAAAAACGCTGTATTCTTTTCGTTGATTCTGGCGGATGTCATGAAGCGAATTCCTGTCTCTTAGTTTCTATTAACTCCCAACCCGATATCAGAGGGATGTACAGTCCTGGATAAATGATAAAAAACATGGTAATCGCCGATCGATTCCTCTTTCCAGGTTACACCCAGCGAATCAAATGATTTCCGCAAATACGTTTCCAATTCCGTCTGCCCGGTGGTGATATAAGCCGGGCATTCGGATTGACTGACAAGCTGCCGGTATGGCGTGTAACGATCATCCCGTTCAGTGTAGCTCAAATTGGTATGATAAGGAAGTCTTGGAGTGTAGATAAGCTCTTCAGCAGTTTGAAATGCCAGTGGATAGGATACCCAATAGTTGGTATAACCATAATACTCACCCTCTTGTGTCAGGAATTCGATCAGTTCCTGATCATAAGAATGATCCACTATCGATGGAGCATAAAACTGTGTGGTAATGGCTGGTGGATCTTTCGCGGCACATTGAAATGTCGTTGCCAGGTTGAAAACCAAAATAATGCATACACAAATGGAATAAATTGTTTTATTTGCTTTTTCAAAGATAAGTCCTATACTGATGGCAGCGATAATATAAAGCGGTATAAAATAACGACCACTGGGATCAATGCCAAAGGAAGTACAAAGAAACGCCACGATCAACGTTGTTCCGATGCCAGCCAGTAATCGCTTTTCAGCGGTGAAATCAGGCCCGAAATGGTTTTTTTTACTCATGCCCCACAACAGCCAACCCCAAGCGATCAGAAAAAAGGGGATCAAAGGCAGGGCTAGCCATCTTATCTCCCAGGGTGGGCGTATCCCGAACACAACCGGTATTCCCAAGAGAATGAAATTGCGAATGTGATAAATGGCACGCTGAATAAAACCGCCGTTTTCTATTGCAATTGCGGAACCGAGTAGCTCTTTGAAAAGGCTGTCCCATCCATTTTGAAAACCATGAACCCAGAATGGTGTAGAACCAACAAGAAAGCCCACCAAAATCACTATTAAAGTTGGAAACGGCCGAATTTTTTCGGTATGTTTATCCCGGTATTTGATCCATATCCAAATCAGATATATCGATGACGGTATAGCGTAGATGAGAGTTAGTGCATTGGCCCATAATCCCAATCCGGAAAATAATCCCCACAAAAGTACCAGCCATAACCACCCTGACTTTTTGACACCCTGCTGGAATTTCCGGCGGATTTCGATGGCCAGGATGACCAAAATATTGCCGATGAACAGCGCCTCGTTATAACCACCCAGGCTGACGGTCGTGTAAAGTGTTACATTAATAGTGGGAATAGTCAGAAAGATGCCGGATGCAATGGCCGATTTTTTACTGCCTGTGATGAGATATGTTATCCAAATGGTCGTTGTAACCACCCCCAGGTACAACAAAGTCTGTACCATTCGAATGACCCACACATGTTGGCCAAAAACGAAAAACCCGGCCGCGACAAACCATGCATCCAGGCTGCCCATATAAGATTGACCGTAAAAAAATAGTGGTTTTGCTCCGACAAGGATATGGCGGGCCATCAGAGCGACAATCGCTTCATCGGAATTAAAAGGAAATTTATCCCAAACCAGAAAAATCAACTTCCAGCCGGCAGCAATCAGCATTACCATTCCTGAAAGAGTGAGAAATCTCTTGCGTGATAATTCCATTTACAGATAAATAATCAAAAGCGAAAAATCAGAAAAAATCATTTTTCCATTGTGTTTTCCCAGGGGTATATCTCAGTTCCCCTGGCTGCAAGCCTGACAGATGGATCATCAGAATAGTATCCATGTTTGTTCGGTGGGAGAAGTTTTTTAATTCGTTCCATCAATGAATGGCTAATCTCATCCAATCGCACTCGGCCGTCCCTGCCATGTATTTCTTCGTAAATCGGGCCAAAAGGTTTCCCAATATTGATCGTGACTTTTGCCCTGCGGCCAAGTCGAAAAGGAAAAATCCCTTCGACTCCTTCCAGACCCAGAGGAACGATTTGTGCTCCCGATCTGGTTGCCAGCAAGGCCGCACCGGGTCTTGCCGGCCTGAGTACCTGTGCCCAACTGCCAGCCTCCGGAAAAATACTTAAAACCCCCCCTGAGGCAAGAACTTTTTCCCCATTCATCAGAGCTTCTCTCGAAACAGATCCACGATGAACATTTAAAATGCCCCACAATTTGGGGAAAAATCGGACCGCAGGCGGTGCGCCTGGCAGTTCAGTACCGCCAATGAATTCGGTGGCGTAGGGTAATACATCGATCAAAACAACCGGATCCAGAAAATTGAAATGATTGGCGATGATGATCAACGGGCCTTTCTTGGGTAAATTTTCTTTTCCCGTGACCTCAAACCGGGCAACCAGTGTAAAGGCAAAGCGGATCAAGGTTTTTAAAATCGGCCGGATAATTCTTCGACGAAACACCCCAATTTGATCATCTGGTTTATCAAACATTCAGATTTACCCCTCGTTCGTTACCTCGATGGAGGTTTTTTGGCCTTTCCGAAAATTTACGAACATCAAAATTATCAATCCGATAATTAAGAAGATATTTACCGACTGCATCGCAATTTGTTGTCCGGTTTTTTCGGCAGCCTCCACCAAATATCCTTTGCTTTCGAAGGAAATAGCAATCTCAGCGGCTAACCAGCCATAGATTGCCGGGCCAATGAAACTGGATGTACGGCCGATCACAGCAAAGAAACCATAAAATTCACCCGATCTGTCTTTTGGGCTTAATTGGCCTACCAACATCCGGCTGACAGATTGTACGCCTGTTAAAGCAAAACCTGCCACACCCCCCAGAATAAAAAATCCGGTCAGGGTCTTGTTGAAATATAGCGCGGTGATTACTGCAATCATTAATATCAGTGAAATCGCCAATGACAATTTGCCTTGCACCCGGTCTGCCAGGATGCCAAACAAATAAGCTCCAATGACACTCGTGACTTGGACAATAATCATGAAGATTATCAATTGTTGAGATTCAAGCCCATACATCACCGCACCGTAGATGGCTGCAAAGTCCAGTGTCATGATAATTCCATCATTGTAGATTAAAAACGCAGCAAAGAATTTTAGCAGCTCACGGAAATTCTTCAATTCCTTGAACGTCCGCGATAATCTGCCAAATGCTACCGTAATATGATTTTCATGATCTTTTAGATTTTGGCGGGTACCGTGGTTCTTGTACCATACAAACATGGGTATGGTGGAAATTGCAAAAAACACTGCTGTGATCACGAAGCTTATGCGTACAATGAATTGACCACCGATTAACGTGATCAACGCAAGAACGATAAGCAGGCAAACAATACCCCCGAAAGATCCAATTGCCCAACCATTTCCTGATATCCTGCCCATTTCTTCCGGTTTCGCAATATCTGGAAGGATGGAATCGTAAAATACCTGAGAACTGCGATATCCAATTTCAGCCAGAATAAAAAACAACATGCCGGTAAACACACTTCCCTGGCGAACAAAAAACAAGAGAGCAGTAAAAATGATACAAATAATCGTGAAGAAAAACAGGAATTCTTTTTTACTGGCAGAAAAATCAGCAATGGAACCCAGCACAGGCGAAATGATCGCCACAACGAGCATGGCGATGCCAATGGATAAACCCCACAACCTCGATCCCTCAGCACCGCCTACCACAGTGCCCTGAAAATATGTGGCATAAACTGCCAGCAAAATCACGGCCGCAAAAGCGGAATTGCCAAAATCATACAAATACCATGCCCAATGCTCCCTGCGTGTCGCTCTTTCTACGGGGAGAGTAGCGGAAACTGACATATTACCTCCGAAAGATTTCACTGGAATTAAAAATGACGAACAGGTGTTATCATCCAGTCAAACACATCTCATGTTCTGAAGTTATGACTTCACCTGTCACGTTCAATATTTTATCATCGATTCAAGATTGTCTTGTTAAACCCACTAATTCGATGCAATAAAATGTTCCTTATTCACGAAATATAAATTTTTCTGTAAAACTTTTCCGCTAACTGGTCGCTGCAACCTCCAGGAAATCGGCAACGGTTTCCCGTAGTTTACTTTCGATCAACGCCCCAACCTGTGTATGAACGACCTTTCCATTGGCGATAAATAACATGGTGGGAATACCCTGAACATTGAATTTAAGTGCCCATTCCGAGTTTTCATCCGTATTCACTTTTGCAACCAAAAGTTTTCCGGCATACTCCTTGGCCAGCTTCTCCAGTGTAGGCGCAACCATTTTACATGGCACACACCAGGGAGCCCAAAAATCAACGACCACAGGGATACTGGATTTTAGTACTGTCTTCTCAAATGCTACATCAGTCACATGAATGGGTTCATCTATCATTTCAAAATTTCCTTTGATTTTTCTTTAATTCTAACCCGGAATACGTTTTCTTTGTTGATTAAAACAATCATCCTGGCTGTTGTTCGTGTTGATCTTTTAGATTCTTGTTCCGAAAATCAACAAATCGGTAACCAACCCCTCTTTCCGTTAAAATATATTGCGGATTCGAAGAATCCTTTTCCAGTTTTTGACGTAAATAATTAATGTATAACCTGACATAATGAGGCTCATCGCGATACTCGTAACCCCACACTTTGGATAATATCTGGTCATAAGTCAATACCCAGCCTGCATTCTGCACCAAATGATATAACAATCTATACTCAGTAGGTCGAAGCTTTACAAGTTCATTATCAAGCCAGACTTCCCTCTTACCAAAATCAATTCTTAATCTGTCATCCACCTGTATCAGATCATGCGAGGAAACAGCCCCCGGTTCAACCCGGCGTAAAACTGCTCTTACCCGGCTTACAAGCTCGCGCGGGCTGAAAGGTTTGGTAACATAATCATCCGCTCCCAGTTCAAGCCCTTTAACCCTGTCGTTTTCTTCGCCTTTTGCGGTCAACATGATCACGGGTACGCTGCTCACCTCGCGAATCATCCGCAGTAATTCAAACCCGTCGATATCGGGTAACATTACATCCAAAATGACCAGGTCAGGCATTTCATTCCGAATCAAATCCATCGCCTTCATTCCCCTGTACGCTTCAATCACAGTAAATCCGTCATGCTCCAGGTTGAGACGAATAAAGCGGGCCATTCGTTCTTCATCATCGACAACAAGAATTTTTTGTTCCATTTCGCGCCTTTCAGTCATTTTTTCACATCCATACTAATCAAACCTCGTGATAGTTCACATAGGCCATCAGTTGATCATAAAAAATCAATCGGCTCCAGAATCATAACCGGTTTTGTTTTCATATTGGACAGTTTATCTTTCATTCGATATGGTGTAAATCAACAGTTGTACCTTCTATATTTATTTTAATCCTAATGAATTATAAAGTAAGTTGTAAGCATTGTTTAATTCTAAAATACATGTTATCGATATAGAAAGGAAAATGATTATGTTCAGATTATCAGGGAAAGTAGCGATTATTACAGGTGCTGCCGGAGGTATGGGCCTGGCGAGTGCAAAGCTGTTTGCCAAAGAAGGTGCAAAAGTTGTTGCAACAGATATACAATTTGATCTTCTTCAAAAAGAGGTGAATGCAATCAATAAAAGTGGTGGTGATGTACTTGCCCTGGAATTAGATGTAACCTCACCGGAAGGCTGGAAATCAGTTGTTGAAAAAACTATTAAAAAATATGGAAAAGTAGATATTCTTGTGAACAATGCGGGTATTCATATCGCCAAAGGCATCCTGGAGGCCGCAGTAGACGATTGGAATAAAGTCATCGCAATCAATACCACCAGTGTTTTTCTGGGGATGAAAGAGGTTATTCCTCACATGCAAAAGAATGGCGGGGGATCAATCATCAATATTTCATCCATCGCGGCTTTGGTCGGTGGAGCATCCGATGGTGGCGGTGCAGCCTATAGCGCTTCCAAAGGAGCGGTCCGCTCTCTAACGAAACATGCTGCACAAAATTTTGCAAAGGATAAAATTCGAGTTAATTCCATCCATCCTGGAGCAATTTACACACCAATGATGGAAAAAAGCGGGTTGTCACGAGAGGCTGCAATTGATTTATTAAAAAGTGACTATCCTCTACCCCCCCATGTGGGAGAGGCAGATGACATTGCCTATGGTGTATTGTATCTGGCATCCGATGAGTCGCGTTTTGTTACAGGAGAAGAACTTGTCATTGATGGAGGATTTGTAACGAGGTAAAATACCATTGACTTGCTGACTCGAAAGTTGTTTTGAGTTGGCAAGTCAAATACTCTGGTGCTTTGTCAAACATAAAATTACAATTTGGTGCCGCCCGTTTGGTGATTGACAAAGTAGTAGTTGGCAAATACAGATTTTGTTTTTTCATCGAATTTATAGAACAGGAGTAATACATGGGTTCATTTCCAGGCAAAGGAAAAGTTGCAGTTCTGAAAACATCTCCTGACACTGTTTTGGATGATATTGGAAATCTGATGAGGTTGGCCAATGTGGAAACAGCATTGTCCAAAGAATATGTAACCGGATTGAAAATCAATATTTCCTGGCAGACCTGGTATCCGGCCTGTTCTTCTACACCCTGGCAGCTTGAGGGAGTCATCAAAACGCTTCGAGAAATGGGCTATGAGCGGCTACTCGGTGTACATAATGATACCGTTGTTGTCGATACCACCGTTGGGGAAATAAACAATAAACATAAATATGTAACCGACAAGTATCAGGTTCCTTGTTTGTATTTATATGAAGAGAAATTTGACTGGATCAAGTACCAGCCGAAAACCCCTTATTTGATTCTGGATAAAATTTATCCTGATGGAGTATATATCCCAAAAGATCTACTGGGAATCAACATCCTGCATCTGCCAACGGTAAAAACCCATGTCTTTACCACAATAACCGGCGCCATGAAAAACGCTTTCGGCGGTCTTCTGCATCGAAATCGCCACTGGACGCATTCCGAGATTCACAAGACATTGATCGATCTATTGATGATCCAACAGGAAATCCATCCTGGTATTTTCGCCGTCATGGATGGCACCTTTGCCGGAGATGGCCCAGGACCCCGGGCCATGCGCTGGCATGAAAAAGACATCCTGCTGGCCTCATCCGATCAGGTAGCCATCGATGCTATTTCTGCAAAATTACAGGGATTCGATCCAATGTCCATCCCTTTTATCCGCATGGCGCATGAGGCCGGCTTGGGCATCGGAAATCCACAAGAAATTGAAATCGTCGGTTATGATATCAACCAGGAACCGGATTGGCATTTCGTTCAGGAAGATACATTTGCATCACGTGGTCAAAAGGCCATTTACCATGGACCGCTAAAACCCTTTGAAAAACTTCTCCTTCAATCCCCGCTGGTACCGTGGAGTTATTTTGCCAGCAACCTCTACCATAATGTCTATTGGTATCCGTTCATTGGCCGGAAACGGGTGCTTGCTGCCCTGCAAACAAAATGGGGGAAATTATTTCAATCTTATGGTGATGGAGAGGTTGTTCTGCCGGGTATGGATCCCAAAACCGTACGGCAAGGGTTAACGGGTTTGGGTCTTGTGACTGCATTACTGGGCATCTTTTTTTGGTTGAAATCAAGAAAAAAATAGAATCGCCTCTGCCATAACTGGCAAGATATTCTTCGCAATAGAAAGAATTAACCTACTGCTCAATGATTGTCAGAAAATCGGCGACAGACCATCCACTACGGTTGGTGTCATAAGGTGCAGCGATGAACCACCACCTATACCCATCGGCTTCGATGGGGCCGTCCTGTACCAGAAACACCTCGTTATCCATGCCATAAAAATTGACTTCCGCATTCAAACCGGGATTTGATCGTATCCTTAATCCCTCGCCATTCGTGCCGGTTATTTGAACGTATACCCCTGTTTGTATCCCATCCACCGGCTGATGTGTTTCAGTCTGGGACGACCCATTCACAATTGCCTGATCGGGAGTTGGAGTATAAGTACTGACAGGGATGATTGTCATCTGAAACTCAACGTCGGGTTGCAATGTGGAAAACGGCAACTTTGAAATAAAAAACATCCCAAGCCCGCATACCAGCAGTGAGATGAATATTCCTCCCAAAGTGACAAACCGGTTCCAGTTTCTAAAAAATCGCATGTCTTATTTCCCTCAAGGGATCAGGAAGAACCCCAGGCCAAGCATCACATACACGGCCAGCAAAGATGCCCCTTCGAGCCAATTCGACTCGCCGTCTGAAGAAACCAGTGTGGTTATCAATACGCCTGAAATCAAGGCGATCAACTCAAACTGGTTGAATTCCAATGTTAGTGGATTACCCATCGCAAGGCTGACAAAAACCAGCAAAGGTGCAACAAATAAGGCAATCTGCAGGCTGGAGGAAATGGCTATTTCGACACTCAGATCCATTTTATTCCTGATGGCTACCTGAACGGCAATTAAATGTTCCGCCACGTTGCCTACAATCGGGATTAAGATAATTCCCAGGAAGAATTCCGATAACCCTGAATTTTCAACCACATGCTCCACTGCGCCAACCAGCAATTCGCTTAATATCACAACAGCCAGCGTCGCCAAAGCCAGAACAAGAAAAGCAGTGCCCCTTGACCAGGTGGGATGAGAATGATTATCCTCCTCGATTTGATAAGAAAGCGGGCTTTCAATGTTTCTCAGGCTATAGACTAACCCCAATACATACAGCACAATCATTACAGCCGCCACGCCTAAGCTAAGCACCTCTACACGAATACTTCCTGTATCTCCAACTGAATGACTAAAAAGGGAGGGAATCGTTAATGCCAATATCGATAAAGCCAGTAGAACCGCGTGGTGTCCTGCCTGTTGTTTATTAAATTTCTGTTTTCCATTTTTTATTCCCCCCAGAAGAATTGAAAAACCTAGTACGAACAATAAATTCCCAATGATGGACCCCGTTATGGAAGCCTTTACCAATTCCAGATGGCCTGCCTGAATAGCAATAATGGCAATGATCAATTCGGCTGCATTTCCAAGTGTCGCATTTAATAGACCCCCAATTCTGGGGCCCATGTAAGAGGTAAGCACTTCGGTTCCTTTTCCAATATAGCCAGCCATGGGGATGACCCCCACAGCCGAAAGGAAAAAGACCCAGCCCGATCCCCAGCCAAGTACATTGGCAAGGATTGCAAGAGGAAAAACAAGTAATAAAATCGAGATCGGTTCTTTTTTCACGTATCCAAGAATTGTCTTCATATTCCCGGCCAGCCTTGAGTATGAAACAGTATCATAATCTGATCGTTCACCTGTCAATTTTCATCAGCTCCGATGAATAAGGGCTTTTGCTGCAATTCTGTTATTATAACTTGATCAAATTAGTATGTTATAATTTTTTTGACTATGACAGAAGGTCAATCTGAAAATCCCTCATTACTTGGAAATCGGTACCAACTTCAGCAGACCATCGGTACAGGTGGAATGGCAACGGTTTATTTGGCCCGCGACTTGATGCTGGAACGGCCTGTTGCTATTAAACTGCTCAAACATGATCTTTCCATTAATCCTGCCTTTCGTAAAAGATTTCAACAGGAAGCCCGCTCCGCTGCAAATCTTTCGCACCCTAATATTGTAACTGTACATGATTTTGGCTATCACAAAGGCCGTCTTTTTATCGTTATGGAGAATGTTCCCGGGCAGAATCTCAAAGAAATCATCCGCGAGACTGGCCAATTTAGCATTGAAGAAGCCTTAACCATCATCATACAGGCTTGTGCAGGAATTGGTTACGCTCACCGGGCCGGTCTCGTTCATTGTGATATCAAACCCCACAATATTCTGGTCACTCCCGATCAGCGCGTCAAGGTTACAGATTTTGGTATTGCCAGGGCATTATCATCCATCCAGCCTGATGAACATTCGGATACAGTCTGGGGTTCACCACAATATTTCTCACCAGAACAGGCTTCAGGTCTGGCTCCTTCCCCCGCCTCCGACGTCTATTCATTGGGTGTGATTTTGTATGAAATGCTCACAGGAAGACTGCCTTTTGAATCCGATGATCCGGCTGAGCTTGCCCACATGCATCGCGAGGTAATGCCGGTTCCTCCCAGACAGATTGTTCCCACCATCCCTGTGGAACTGGAGCAGATCATCCTTAAAGTTCTTTCCAAAGAACCTTCCGCCAGGTATCGTACAACCGACCAGTTCGGCCGGATATTGGAAACATTTCTCCATCATAACGGAATGCCCGGAGAGTATCCGACTAACTCACAAAATGAATTTCGCCAGAATCCATCACCGATACAGCAAAATCCTGCCATACGACCGGCGAATAATAGCATGCCGGCTGCCATGGATGAATCTGTAAACAACGAAAATCAGGTCGAGTCAACAACGGGCATCGATTGGATCACAATTCTTCTCGGTTTGGGTATGGCTATCTCATTGGGTGGGTTGATCCCATTCTGGATATATATCTGGTTTTCGATCAATGGCGGATAATAAAAATTAAGATTATGAAATCATTTATACTTTCGGCTTCAATACTTTCCGCGAATTTTCGCCATCTTGAAGAGGACATCTGCACTGCTGTTGATGCAGGTGCAGATTGGATCCATGTGGATGTCATGGATGGACAATTTGTACCCAATATCAGCATGGGACCGTTTATCGTGGACTTCTGCAGACAAATTACATCTGTTCCAATTGATGTACATCTGATGATTGAGAAACCGGAAAACCATATAAAAGCTTTTGCAAACGCCGGTGCGGATATCATAACCATCCATCCCGAAGGCAACCCGAATGTTCTGCGCACACTTCAGGAAATTAAATCGATGGAATGCAAAGCGGGGCTGGCGCTTAACCCCGGCACAACCGAGACGGTGCTAAGACCCCTTATTGACTTTCTGGATCTCGTTCTTGTTCTCACTGTAAACCCGGGGTTTTCCGGACAGGCCTTCATTCCTCAAGTAAAGTATAAAATTATGGAAATAAAAAGGCTTATCGATTCACATGCAGTCGATACCTTTCTCCAGGTTGACGGAGGGGTCACTCACGAAAACATTCGTGAGGTTCTTGACGCAGGTGCATCCGTGATTGTATCGGCAAGTGCAATTTTCAGGCATCCCGAGGGGATTAAGAAGAGTATTTTTCTTCTGAGAGAAGCTGCATTATAACTGTTCGTTAAAATCAAAAATCACGGACAGCCGCGATTCTTGAAACGTAAGACAACTGGATTGAACTATTTTGTTTTTGAAAGGG
Source organism: Chloroflexota bacterium (assembly GCA_021372725.1). Lineage (GTDB taxonomy): Bacteria > Chloroflexota > Anaerolineae > Anaerolineales > Anaerolineaceae > JAJFTV01. The sequence goes on from JAJFTV010000125.1 coordinate 18,097, forward strand.
TACGGATACACCTTGCACAGAGAACAACTTTTACCTTGCGACCGTTTTCAAAAAGCGTTACCTTTTGAAGATTCGGGTGAAAAGGCCGGTTTGTTGCACGCTGTGAAAAACTTCGGCTATGACCAAACGTCGTTTGTTTACCACATCTTTCACACTTTGCCATTATGTAACTCCTTCATTTTTTCGACAAGCTTCCGCTTGTGTCATCCCTGACACAGGAATTGATTTTATCACATAGCGTATCTAATTTCAAGAATTATGGTTATAAGGATTGATTAATAAAGAAGGTGCATATCATGGAAAACGGAACCAACCCCCTAGGAAATATTTATGTCTCCCACCGGGCAATAGCTTCCATCGCATATCTTGTCGCACAAGAAACGTATGGGGTGGTAGGTCTGACTGCAAAGAATCTTGCCGAGGGCTTGGCAAATGTCATTGTTAAGGATCCTACTCTTGGAGTGGATGTCGCATATAATAACGGGCTGATTGAAATTAATGTGTATATCATTATTGAATACGGTACCCGTATCACATCTGTCGCAAATAGTGTTGCAAGTAACATCCGTTTCAAAGTGGAAAAGGCCATGGGTTTACCTGCGAACGATGTACTGATCAATGTACATGTCAGAGGTCTTCGGATCAGCAATACAGACTAAAAAATATCATTTGCCATGGACCAGAGAATGAATAAACCCGAAATCATTTCTGAAACACAAACAGATAAGCCCGTCATTGAATCAATAAATGGCGAAACCTTTAATTCCTGGGTGAATGCTGCTCTTATCTGGTTGAAAACGAATCAACAAACTGTAAATTCACTGAATGTATTCCCTGTGCCAGACGGGGATACGGGAACCAACATGGTTTTAACCATGCAATCAGCAATAAACGAAACCAAAAATACGGTTGAGAAAAACATCGGAAAAATTGCTCACAGTTTTGCGCAAGGAGCGCTGATGGGTGCGCGTGGAAATTCCGGCGTCATCCTGTCCCAGATTTGGCGTGGTTTTGCAAGAGCTCTGGATAGCTACGAAACCATGGATGCCCAATTGCTGGCCCATGCACTGGCAGAAGCACGTGATACAGCCTATAAAGGCGTTGTCAGACCAGTCGAAGGAACAATCCTGACTGTGTCCAAAGATATTGCTGCTGCAGCCGAAAATTCGATCAATGAAACAAGTGATCTGATGACAATATTGGAAAATGTTGTTCAAGCAGCAGATGAATCGGTAAAAAGAACGCCTGAATTACTTCCAATTCTTAAGCAGGCAGGTGTTGTTGATTCGGGTGGGAAAGGTCTCTTTTATCTCATGGATGGTGCCCTCCGCTTTGTACGCAATGAATCACTTGAAACTCCCCTGCCGGAAACAAAATCTTCTGTAATTTTGAAAGAGTTTGATCAACATTTGGAAATTGAACCCGGGCAGGATTTTGAAGTTGTGGTCGATTTTAAACCGGGATCCCAATTCAATCTCAATCAATTTCACCAGCGATTATCCGATATCGGTAGTTCGATCCAGATCGCCGAAGGCGATGATTATTATCGGATGCATATTCATGTTCCCACTGAAAACCGTTACCTGCCCATTGATTACATTATGAGTGTGGGGCAGGTTACCAAAGTCGCCATTGAAAATCTCCTCGAACAGATGGAACAACAAAAAAATAACAAAAGCGAACTGGAATTTGTACCCGTCGAGCCGGGACAAATTGCCTGTATCGCAGTTTCACCAAGTGACGGCATTTCGAAGATTTTTGCCAGCCTTGGTGTTGCTGCAATTGTCGGAGGCGGGCAAACCATGAACCCCAGTATTGAGGAGATTGTCAATTCATTTAAAGATCTGCCTACCGACAAAATCATCATTCTTCCCAATAACAAGAACATCGTCTTCGCCGCCAATGCAGCCGTTGAGGCAACCAATAAAAAGGTTGCTGTCGTGCCCAGTGTCAGCATTCCGCAAGGATTATCGGCCATTCTTCAACTTCTTCCGGATGGCGATTTTGATACCGTTGTAAAACACATGAAGGAAGCTCTCAAGGAACCTCAAACGGGTGAAATTACAATTGCAACACGTGATGTCAAAATCAATGGTGTTTCTGTCAAAAGTGGTGAGGTGATCGTACTCCTCGATGGAAAATTGATTGCTGCCACAGATTCACTGATTGACGCCTGTATCCAACTATTGAAAAAAGCGGATACGAAGGAAAGAGAACGGATTACTCTATTTTATGGCAACAATCTGACATTAACTGAAGTTAATCCGATCGTCGAGGAAATCCAGAAACGATATCCAACGCATGAAATCGAAGTCCTGGAAGGTGGCCAGCCACATTACCATTTTATTATTGCCATTGAATGATATTGAATGACAGTGAAAGACGCATGTATCGTCACTGACGCCAGCGCCCAGTTCCCGAAACCCATTTTTCCCGGGAGCAATCTTTTAACCATTGTTCCCTTTAAGTATGGGTGTGAGGAGAAAACTGTCCGTGATCCTGATGCAGTCAAGGTAAATGAACTTCCTGAGATCGTGCCGGAAAACCTGTATCCGTTGTTATCACCGCCGGATGTCATAACTTTTCGAAATATTTTCATTCAACTCTCACAACAGTATAGAACGATTTTTGCCATTTTCCTGTCGAACCAGGTTTGTGGTGTTTATTCGAATGCCCTGGAAGCAGCCGAAGCATTAAAAGGAAAGATCGATATCCAGGTGATCGATTCGATGACCACATCTGTCGGATTGGGGTTGTTGATTCAAAAGGTCATCGAATCGATCCTGGCAGGGAATGACGCAGATGAAATCCACTTGAAAATCCGTAACATGATCCCGCGTTTGTACACCTTGATTTGCACACCGAGTCTTTCATATCTCCATCGCAACCGATTCCTCGAAAAAACACAATCCATCATTAGCGAAATGTTGGGAATTATTCCCATCTATACTTTCGAGGAAGGCAGATTGACACCGATTGAGAAAGTAAACAGTATGCATCAGGCGTACTCGTTTTACCAGGAATTCCTGGAAGAGTTTGAAAATATTGAACATATCGCTTTTGTCCAGAGCATAAAACCAAATTTCAATGATATAAAAACTTTTTCCGATTTTATCATTGCCACTTTTCCGGATGCGACATTTTCCAAAAACCTGATAAATGTGCCCATGTCCCTCCTGTTTGGTCCACAGAGCAACAGCTTGATCATTCTCGAGGGTGGTTTGCGGTAAAATATACTCATGTCTTCCTCTCTAGAAAAATTATATAAATTCGCGCTTCTTGAAAAGAAACGAAATTTCGATGACAGAGCTGTCTTCGGCGGGCTTCAGGAGATACTTCCGGCCTGGGTGGCGGAAGCTCGTAGTGAGAATATCGACCTCAAGATAATTGCAGAAATTTCAGAGAAAATAGAAAACTATAAATCGCAAAGCTGTGAAACGCGATCAAAAACAATAGAAGATATTTTGGAATTGATCCAAAATAATTCGCAGGTCGTACCTGCTCGTCCGGTGGCTGAAACTTCCTCATATCTTGCCCGGAATATCAAGACCCCCATGGATTCCAATCAGGGTATTGGCAGAAATGATTTGATTTACAGCAAAATGCTTCTGGCGCCTGTGACGAGTATCACCGGTGTTGGGGAAAGTATAGCCGGGAAGCTTGCTAAACTCGGTATAACGACCATCAAGGATTTGCTGGACTATTACCCTCGCCGCTATGATGATTTCAGTAATTTTTTGCCCATCAACCACCTGGAGTTCGGGAAAGAGGTTACTGCAATCGGCACCATCAAGAGTATTGCTTCCCGTCCTACTAAAAATCCTCATATCACACTTACAGAAGCAATCCTCACGGATGGAACCGGATTTTTGAGATTATCCTGGTTTAATCAACCCTATCTTGAAAACGTCATCAAACCCGATGTTCAAATTGTTGTTTCAGGAAAGGTGGATCGTTATCTGGGCCGCCTGTCGCTCAACAATCCCGAATGGGAGAAACTCGAAAAGGAACAACTCCATACCAATCGGATTGTGCCGGTATATGCACTGACTGCTGATTTAAAGCAGCGCTCGCTTCGAAATATCATCTATAAGACCGTTAATTATTGGGCATCCAGGGTGACTGATTACCTGCCCGCTTCCATTTGTGAAAGTGCCGGTTTAATGGATATGCAAAGCGCAATTTTTCAAATCCATTTTCCCGATTCGATGGAAGATTTACGAAAAGCGCAGCATCGCCTTGCATTTGATGAAATTTTCTTGCTTCAAATGGGTGCCTTGCAGCAAAAACGGAAATGGCAGAGCAATACAGCTCAATCATTTTACGTCTCTGATGAATGGCTGCAGGAACAGCAGGAAAAACTCCCCTACCCACTCACCTCCGCGCAAAATAAATCATTTCAGGAAATCCGTGCTGATCTTTCATCCGGCATCCCGATGAACCGGCTTCTACAAGGAGATGTAGGCTCCGGAAAGACCATTATTGCCGGACTGGCAAGTGCCATCATCATCCAGAACGGCGCACAGGCAGCCATCATCGCCCCAACCAGCATCCTGGCAGAACAACATTACAAGACTTTCCAGAACCTTTTTTCATCCGCTGGTGATTTCCTACAGCTTGTATCCCCTGACGCGATCCAAATCCTGATTGGGGATACCCCCGCAGCAGATAGAGAGAAGATTTTGGCAGGTCTGGCAAATGGAGAAGTAAAACTTTTAATCGGAACGCATGCCATTCTTGAGGATGTGGTAAAGTTCTCAAATCTTCAATTGGCAATCATCGATGAGCAACACCGCTTTGGTGTCAAACAAAGAGCTCAATTCCGATCCAAAGGGGTTAATCCTCATTTGCTGGTCATGACGGCTACGCCGATACCAAGGTCACTGGCTCTCACTGTTTACGGTGATCTGGATCTTTCCATAATCGACGAGCTGCCGGCAGGACGGCAGGAAATTGAAACACATCTTCTTCACCCCTTGGAAAGGGAACGGGCTTATTCCCTCATCCATTCACAGATCAAGGCAGGCCGGCAGGCTTTCATCATTTATCCGTTGGTGGAAGAAGAGGAAACAAACGAGGAATCAAAAGCTGCTGTCAACGAATACGAACGTTTGAAAAACGATGTTTTTTCTCATGAACGGGTGGGGCTGGTACATGGTCGAATGAGTCAGGAGGAAAAGGACAGGGTTATGGCCGCCTTCCGTGACCACGAACTGGATGTGCTCGTCTCTACATCGGTCATCGAGGTGGGTGTGGATATCCCCAATGCGACAGTGATGCTGATAGAAGGTGCGAACCGGTTCGGTCTTGCTCAACTGCACCAGTTCAGAGGGCGGGTAGGACGCGGTGTGGAAAAATCCTACTGCCTGTTAGTCCCCGAAACAATCGATGCCGTAGAAAATGAGAGACTGATCGTGATGGCATCCACTAACGACGGATTTGTTCTTGCTGAAAGAGATTTGTCCCAACGAGGTCCAGGTGAGTTCCTGGGTGTCAGGCAATCAGGTTATTCAAATCTGAGAATGGCTTCGTTGAGTAACATCAAATTAATTGAGCAGGCCCGTTATTATGCTGGCGAAGTATTCAAATCCGATCCGGATTTGGAAAACCCCGCACATCGAAATATTAAACCACTTATTCAATTCCACTGGAATGAGGGACAAGGAGATATTAGTTAACATGGTAAAAGCAGTATTTCCAGGCACATTCGATCCAATTCATTACGGGCACATCGATATTGCCGTCAGGGCTGCCCGTTTGTTTGATGAATTAATCATTGCCGTTTACGATCGTCCACTTAAATCACTGCTCTTCACTCCTGAAGAAAGAATCGATCTTGTTAAGCGCACTTTTGCCAATCATTCCAATATCATCGTCATGGGTTATAACCAGCTCACCGTTGAATTTTGCAGGCAAAATGGTGCTCAAGTGCTTGTGCGTGGTTTGCGCGTCTTCTCGGATTATGAAACGGAATTTCGTATGGCGCTTGCGAATCACCGGCTTGCACCGGAAATTGAAAGCATAATGCTGATCACGAATGAAGAGCATACCTTTTTATCCTCCTCCACGGTAAAAGAAATTGCCATGCTGAATGGAAATGTGAGCAGCATGGTTTCCAGATTTGTTGAAAAAGCCCTGCAGGATCGGTTTAGCCAACTCGACAGTACACAGAAATTTGCAGGCTCCTCTTTACGAGATTGAGCGCCGGGATAGTTGGCCTGATTATTGCACCATTCAACATGGAATAAATTCAGGAGGTCTGTATGGATATCCTTCATCTTGTTGATCGATTAGAAGAGCTTTTCAACGAAAGCCGTTCCATTCCCTTCACGCATAATGTCATTATCGATGAAGATCGAATGCTTGACATTATCGATCAAATGCGGGTATCCATCCCCGATGAGATCAAAAAAGCTCAACAATTAATTGCACAACGAGATCGCATGCTTGCCCAGGCTCAGGAAGAAGCCAATCGCACAATCATGCTGGCCCGTGAAAAAGGGAAACAAATTGTCGATCAGGATGAAATTGTACTATCGGCTCAAAAGAAAGCCGATCAGATCATTGAACAGGCACGCCTGGATAGCGATCAAACCCGTCAGGAGGCTGACGAATATGCATTGCAATCACTTGCGAATCTCGAGATTGAAATGGAGCGAGCCCTAAACCAGATACGGAATGGTATTCAGGCACTCCGTACGACGACCATTACCACCCCGCCTACCGAAAACGGCTAAGCAAAAAAGGGGCTGTCCACTACTTTTTGGACAGCCTCTTTTGATATTCAAACTGATCATCCATTTTCCTGCCAAAATACGGAACCCCATTTCCACAACAACCCCTCGTCCCTTCCGGGCTCGGAAGGGTATGACAACATTAAAACTGTTACCTATTACTTGTCGGAGGAGTTTTCTGCACTTTTTTGATTCTTTGTTTCTTTTTTCTTGATAGTGCGTTTTTCTTTCTTCTCTGCAACCGGTTCCAGTGCAAGATCCACAACCTGATCCATGTGAGAAACAAAGACAATATTCAGGTCATCCCTGACTTTCTTGGGGACATCCACCAGATCTTTTCTATTCTTTTCCGGTAAAAGAACCATTTTAAGGCCAGAACGATGGGCTGCCAGCACTTTTTCGCGTACCCCGCCTATTGGAAGCACCTTCCCCCGTAAGGTGATCTCTCCGGTCATACCGATATACTTGTAGATTTTTCGTGACGTGAAAGCAGAAATCAACGCCGAAGCGATGGTGATACCAGCACTCGGGCCATCTTTGGGGATTGCACCTTCCGGAACATGAATATGAATATCAAGGCCTTCAAAAATATCCGAATCGATATCCAGATCATCCGCCCGCGATTTGAGATAGGATAATGCTGCCTGGGCTGACTCTTGCATGATATCGCCAATTTGCCCGGTAATCTGCAAATTCCCTTTTCCATCCATCAAAAGTACTTCAACCGGCATGATCTCTCCGCCATTTTCGGTCCATGCAATGGCTGTTGCCACACCTATCTCATCCTGATATTCTGCCTCCATCATCAGAAATTGAGGAGGGCCAAGGTATTTTTCAACCTGGGTTTCGGTAATTCGTTTGGGGTAATGGCGTTTTTCTGATTTCAAGCGGGCAGTTTTTCGAAACAGTTTGCCAATTTCCCTTTCCAGGTTTCGAACGCCGGCTTCATAGGTATACTCACGGATTAACTTGCGAATTGCAGGTTCTGTGATTTTTACCTCATCCGCTTCGAGACTGCTTTCTTCCAATTGCCGGGCAATCAAAAAGCGTTTCGCTATTTCAAGTTTTTCTTCCTCGTAATAGCCAGGAAATTCAATGACTTCCATGCGATCGATTAACGCCGGTGGGATAGTGGACAGTGTATTCGCAGTGGTAATGAACATGACATGCGAAAGATCGTAGTCAAGCTCAAGGTAATGGTCAGAAAATGCTGAATTCTGCTCAGGGTCCAAAACTTCCAGCAAAGCTGAAGCCGGATCGCCGCGAAAATCTGCACCGAGTTTGTCAATTTCATCCAGCATAAACAAGGGATTCATCGTCTGGGCACGTTTCATGGTTTGAATGATTCTGCCCGGCATTGCCCCAATATAGGTACGCCTGTGACCACGGATCTCAGCTTCATCCCGTACCCCGCCCAACGATAATCGTACAAATTTCCGGCCCAGGGCATCAGAAATGGATTTTCCTAATGAAGTTTTTCCTGTTCCAGGTGGCCCGACAAAACATAGAATGGGTTGACGAGGTTTTTTCGGTTTCAGGCTGCGAACGGCAATGTATTCCAGAATGCGGTCTTTGGCTTCCGTTAAAGCGTAGTGGTTATCTTCAAGGATTTTCTTGGCATGATTTACGTCCAAATTGTCGTCGGTGAATTCATGCCAGGGTAGCTCCAGGATCCAATCAAGGTAGGTTCTGATTATGCCAACTTCAGGTGTCATGGGCGGCATCTGGGTAAGACGCTCAATTTCTTTTTGGGCCGCGGCCGCCGCTTCGCCGGGAAGTGCTTTTTTCTCCAGTTTGGTTCGGATCTCATTAATTTCCCTGCTCCAGACATCACCTTCGCCCAGTTCATTCTGGATCGCTTTCATTTGCTCACGCAAATAAAACTCTCTCTGGTTCTTGTCAACTTCGCTTTGAACCTGGGTTTGGATCTTTTCCTCCAGTTGGAGCAGATCAAGTTCCTGAGCCAGCATATTATTCAGAGCCTTGAGCCGTTCCAACGGATTCGTCTTGAGCAACAGTTGCTGGCGATCCGAAAAAGGCAGTGAAATGGCCGTTGCTACCATATCAGCCAGCCAGCCTGGCTCATTAATATTCATGGCAAATAAATGTGCTTCCTCCGGAAGGCTGCGGTCGAACTGTACACATTTTTCGAACAGATCACGGGTAGCGCGCATTAATGCTTCAGCATCGTTGTCAATTTGAATATCCTCATCGAACAATCGGCAACGTACCCGCATATACGGTTCGGTCTGGGTGAAATTAATAATCTGAAGACGGCGTCTGCCTTGCACCAAAGCTGAGCTGTTCCCATCTGGCAGATTGATCAACCGCCCAACGGCCATCTCCACACCGACAGGCAAAAATGAATCTACGGTAATCTCCTCGTCTTCAGGGTTATGCAATACCAATGACACCAACGTCTGGTAATTGTATTGAGCCTCCTGAATGGCCAGTAAATTAGGCCCAGGTGACACCATAATTGGTGAGATCATTTTTGGAAGAACTATAATGTCGTTAAGAACAAGGACCGGGCTTTCGATGTAACCCTTCGCATTGGGCTCGCTGTCCGGTATCTGGTAAACCTCTTCTGTACGTTGATGTAATGAGGATGTGATATCCTCAGAATTGTCTCCCCCAGGAAACCAATCACCTGATCTCATCCAGCATCCTTTTTATTCGCTATATGCGACTTGCCTATCCAATTATCCAGATGGATTTCTTCGGATAATTGGAATAATACTTCCCGCGCTGCGGCGGCAATAAATATACTGCCTGCCACTACTACCGCAGATTCCTTTCCGGCCATTTCCAGAGCGGTTTTTATGGCATTTTCAATCGGTACCACCGCCTTGGCCTGGCAGCCAAACTGGTAAGCCATATTTACCAATATGTCGGCATCGATTGCGCGTGGATGGATCGATTGTGTTGCGATAACACATTCTACACGAGGAAGCAGCTCCTTAAACATTCCCCGAATGTCTTTATCCTCAGATGCCCCAAAAACCAGGATGACGGGTTTTCCTGTCAAATAATCGTCAATGGCGAGCCGTAAGCGTAGGGCAGAATCCTGATTATGGGCTGAATCGACAATAATTGGAGGAGATTTTCGAAATACTTCAAAACGCCCCGGCCATTCAACCCCGGCAAAGCCCTTTTGGATAGCTTCAGCAGAGATATTCAACCCACTTTGCCTGGCTACCTGAAGGCCTGCATAAGCAGTTGCGGCATTTTCAATCTGGTGATACCCGAGCAGCGGAATTTCCAACTTGATGGGTTCCCAATCCTCTCCCCCATTGGCTGCCATGTACTCGGCAATATATTCCTGCTCTTCCGCAGACCAAAGGAAAAATGATTGCCCGGAAAGCGATCTGCTATGCGGAGCAAAAAACACATCCCTCCCAACCTGCGTCAATGGGGCATGCCGTTCCTCTGCAATTCGTTCGACCACCCGGCGAGCCTCTTCTTTTTGTGGAGCCAGTACAACCGGTTTTCCTTCCTTAATAATACCGGCTTTTTCATAAGCAATTTTCGCCAGGGTGTCACCCAAAACATTAACATGATCCAGAGAGAGTGAAGTGATGACCGAGACGAGCGGATTGACAATATTGGTGGCATCCAGCCTGCCGCCCAGTCCAACTTCGATGACAGCAATGTCCACTTTCATCTGTGAGAAATACAAAAAACCAATGGCAGTCGTCAGTTCAAATGTGCTGATGCCAGGAGCCTGCTCAATCTGCGGCTTGATCTTGTTGATGGTCTCAACGAATGTCTCATGTGCAATCGGCTGCCGATTGACCTTAATCCGTTCACAATAATCGTGTAGGTGCGGTGAAGTATAGAATCCAACCTTATACCCGGCTGTTTCCAGCGCGTTCGCCATCAGCGCCGAAACAGAACCTTTCCCTTTGGTTCCCGCAACATGAATCACCTGGAAATCTTTTTGTGGATTTCCAAGAAGTTCCATAAATGACACCATCCTGCCTAAATCAAATTTCTCGGGTGTATATCTGAAAGACCTGGTCAGGCTGTAATCTATAAAGCTGTAAAGATAATCCAAAGCTTCCTGATACTCTTTTTCTATATCGATCATGTTCATGTCCATTCGTTTGTATCGAACGATTTTACACTTCCAGCACTCTTTGTGCAAGGCCAAAGGTATTATTGATATAATTCACCATTGTGAATAAATATGAAAACCTTTTCATCTAACCAACCTGTTTCGATTGGGATCGGTCTTCTGACGATCTATTTTCATATTCCGGAAAGCCATTCCTTGAAGGAAAAGAGAAGCGTCGTCAAACCCATTCTTGCAAAAATCCAAAATGAATTCAAGGTTTCTGCTGCTGAGATAGGGTACCAGGATAACTGGCAGGAATGTCTGATTGCCTGTACTGTCGTGAGCAGTGAGGCAAAGCACTGTGAAAGTGTTTTACAAAATATCTATCAGTACGGGATGAATAATTTTCCTCATGTCGTCATATCTGACCATCATATCGAAATGCTCTAAAAAGGAGAAGTTATGGATCTTAATTTGAAAGATAAAGTAGCTTTGGTGACCGGTGCCAGTAAAGGCTTGGGTTTCGAGACTGCCCGCCTGCTTTCTGAGGAAGGAGCGATTCTTGCCATCAACAGCCGTGACGAAAAAAGAATAACCGGTGCGGCGGCGGCTATCACACGCCAAACCGGTGGTAAGGTACTGCCGTTTGTTGGGGATGCCTCCAAACCCGATTTTTCGGATAAGCTGGTCAAACAGGTCAACGAACAATTGGGCAGGCTGGATATTCTCATTACCAATACCGGCGGTCCCCCTTCAGGCAAGTTTGAACAGTTTAGCGATGCAGACTGGCAAAATGCGGTTGAGAGCAATTTCCTGGCCCATGTGCGCTTGATTCGCTCAGCCCTCCCATTTTTACGGAAGTCACCTTCACCATCGGTGTTGGCCATCACCACGTACGGTGTCAAACAACCCATCCCCAACCTGATTCTTTCCACTTCAGTGCGCGCCGCAACCATCGGATTGATCAAAGGATTGGCTCTGGAATTGGGAAATGAGGGGATTCGTTTCAACTCCATCCTGCCCGGATGGACGAACACGGAACGGGTATCACAGCTTATGCAGGCACGTGCCAGCCTTAATGGAACAACCGTTGAGGCTGAAATGGCTGCCCAGGCACAATCTTCGCCTTTTGGGCGTATGGCAGAACCATCAGAATTCGCTGCGGCCGCAGTATTTTTGGTATCTCCGGTTGCTTCTTATATCACCGGTGTCATGCTATCGGTTGACGGTGGGATGTATAAGGGTTTGTTTTAACGTAATAATATTGGCATTTATTGGAGACTTTTTGAACAATCAAAATCAAATATCAGACTGGCTGGACAAAAATTTACTGCGTGTTGAAAGACCCGGCCGCTATGCAGGTGGAGAATATAATCAAATTATCAAAAACTGGGAGGAAATTCCACTTCACACCGCTCTTGTTTTTCCGGATCTGTACGATCTGGGTATCTCCAATCTGGGCATCACCATCCTTTATGATGAGATCAACAAGCGCACGGATGCGCTGGCCGAAAGAGCTTACGCGCCCTGGCTTGACATGGAAAACTTGCTGCGTCAGGATGGAATCCCGCTCTTTTCACTGGAGAACAGGAAACCCCTTTCTGAATTTGACATTGTCGCTTTCACACTGCCCTACGAGACGCTGTATACCAATGCATTAAACATTCTCGATCTTGCCAACATTCCAATTCTTTCCAGAGAGCGTAACGAAACTCATCCGCTTGTCATTGCCGGAGGACATGCCGTCTACAATCCGGAGCCGCTGGCGGACTTTATCGACGTTTTTGCCATCGGTGAGGGCGAAGAGATCATCCATGAAATTCTGGATGTGCATAAACAATGGAAATCGGGCGGTGGCACAAGGGAAGATTTACTGCTGCAAATGTCAGCCATCCCGGGGGTATACATTCCCCATTTTTATTCTGCCTCGTATCATGAAGATGGCAAATTTGCTGAATTGACACCTGACCGGCCAGGCATTCCACATAAGATTCTGAAAAGGATTTTACCGATCCTTCCACCCCCGCCAACCCGTTTCCTGGTACCGTCCATCGATGTGGTTCACAACCGGATTTCGGTTGAAATTATGCGCGGTTGCTCGCGTGGCTGTCGTTTCTGCCATGCCGGCATGGTCAACCGGCCTGTTCGTGAACGAAAGGCTTCCGATATCATTTCGGCCATCCATCAATCCTTGACGAACACAGGTTTTGAGGAAATTGCCCTGTTAAGCCTTTCATCGTCTGACTATACGCAGATCAACGAATTAATTTCCGGGATCAGCCGCCAATACGCTGATCAGCATATACGCATATCCCTCCCATCTCTGCGTATCGAGAGCTTTTCAGTGGATATTATGGAAAAACTCAAGGAAACCCGTTCCGCCGGGTTCACGCTGGCTCCTGAAGCGGCCACAGACAGGATGAGAAAAACCATCAACAAGCCATTGGACATTGAACAGCTTCTCTCCACCGCCGAAGAAATCTATCAACGCGGCTGGCCCACCTTGAAGCTTTATTTCATGATCGGCCATCCAAACGAAACGATTGAGGATGTGCAGGCAATTGTTGATTTATGCAAATCAGTTCGCGATATTGGTTTTCGTACCATCGGTAGACGTGCCAAGCTCAATGCAGGCGTAAGCACCTTTGTCCCCAAACCGCACACACCATTTCAATGGGCGGCCTGTGATACGCAGGAAAGCATCCGGGAAAAGCAGGATTTGCTGCGCCGGGAGCTGAGAGGGCCTGGCTTGAAATTGAGTTGGACAGACCCAAGAGAAACTCAATTGGAAGCGGTTCTGTCCAGAGGGGACAGGCGCCTTTCAAAAGTAATCTATTCCGCCTGGAAACAGGGAGCCAAATTTGACGCCTGGCAGGATAAGACCGCGTTTAACGCCTGGGATCAGGCATTTGTGGATAATAAAATCGACCCGGCATTTTATTCCGGCCGCCAGAGAGACCTGGATGAAGCCTTCCCCTGGGATCACATCGATACAGGAGTAAAGCGCAAATATTTGATGCAGGAATACCTCAACAGCCGGCAGGAGATCACCAGTGAGGATTGCGCCACGCAATGCCATGCTTGCGGCATCTTTTCAGCCTTCTCAGAGCTGCGCAAAGAGAACTCAGTCGATCTTTGGAAATGCCCTGATCCAATCGAATGGAAAGAAGCATAAAATGCCGCGCATCCGAATCCACCACACCAAAAATCAACTCCTGCGATACACCGGCACTCTGGATATGCAAAAATTGTGGGAACGCACTCTCCGGCGGGCTTTGCTGCCGGTGGAGTATAGTCAGGGATTTCACCCGCAGCCAAGAATTCAACTGGCTTGCCCCTTGCCGCTGGGCATGACCAGCAAATCCGAATATGTCGATTTTTGGCTGGAAAAACCGTATGAGATCGGTGATCTCTGCGAAAAGATCAACACGGTCAAGCATGATGGGATGGATATACTGGATATTCAAATGATCGATGGAAACCAGCCTTCCCTGCAAAGCCGGCTTGCATCGGTGATTTATCGCATCACTCTGGCCAGTGAGAACCTACCGGAAAAACTTGAGACAAGATTGTCATCCATGCTGGAAATCGAATCCATCATCCTCGAACGGCGTGGAAAAAAATATGATTTGCGGCCGCTGATTGAATCCTGTACATTGTCAACAAATCCGCAAAGCAGCAAAACCGAAATTTTTATGACCCTTGCTGCCCGTCCGCGGGCAACAGGCAGACCCGAAGAAGTTCTCAAGGTGTTGGGCATCGAGCCCGATACCGCACAAATCGAGCGCGAAGAGATCATTTTTGAACCTCTCCCCTCCTCCCCGGCTGGTTCGTGATAGAATATTCCATTAAATGTCCTCGTAGTTCAATGGATAGAACGTATGCCTCCGAAGTATGAGATTCGGGTTCGACTCCCGGCGAGGACACAGCGAAACCGGCTTGTGATGAAAGCCGGTTTTTTACATGACAGATATCCGGTCTAATTCGGACTATTTTGGTATAATATTAACATTATGCACGAACTCAGCGTAACCGAAAGCATACTCGATATTGCAACCACTCACGCCATCAAAGCGGAGGCAAAGAAAGTATCCGATATCAACATCGTCATCGGGCAGCTTTCAACCATTGTGGATGATTCTGTCCAGTTCTATTGGGATATTATCAGCAAGGATACCATTTGTGATTCATCACAGCTTCATTTTGAGAGAAGAGATGCTGTATTCTTGTGCCAGGATTGCAATAAAGAATTCACACCCGGCCGTGAGATAAAACCTTGCCCAAACTGCGGCAGCATCAATTTGAAAATTCTCTCAGGAGAGGAATTTTATCTCGACAGCATTGAGATCGTAAAATAAGGAGCACCATGACCACATCCAAAGTTCAAATCATCGAAAAAATATTCAACGCCAATGACCAGTTGGCAGCCAACAACCGTCAATTGCTGGATGATAAAAAAATATTCGCCATCAATATGATGGCCTCTCCCGGAGCCGGTAAGACCAGTCTGATTTTGAAGACCATCCAGCTCCTGGCGCCCAGAGTCAGGATTGGTGTGATTGAAGGAGATACCGCTCCCGTGACCATCGACGCCGATAAAGTGATTGCCGCCGGCATGCCGGCAGTGCAAATCAACACCGGCGGCGACTGTCACCTGGATGCCGCCATGATGCGCGATGGAATTGCCCAACTCCCGCTGGATGACATTGATCTGCTGATCGTGGAAAACGTCGGGAACCTGATTTGCCCGGCTGGGTTCAATCTTGGCACCCATTCCAACGTTGTGATTGCCAGTGTTCCCGAAGGGGATGACAAACCTTACAAATACCCCAATATCTACCGGGGCATTGACGTTCTGATATTAAACAAGATGGATCTGATACCTTACATCGATTTTCGTCAGGATTACTTCAGCCAGGGTATTCGCATCCAGAACCCGAAAGCTGAAATCATCCAGGTCTCCTGCCGAACCGGCGAAGGCGTTCAATCATGGTGCGACTGGTTGTCAGCCAAAGTGAACCAGGTTAAAGGATGACTGAAACACTAAAGGGTTTGAAGCTCAACATCACCGGCATTGTCCAAGGTGTGGGGTTTCGCCCATTTGTGTATTCATTGGCAGTAAACAACCAGCTAAAGGGATGGGTATTGAACTCGTCCAGCGGTGTTGAGATTGAAGTAAATGGTCTGCAAACCGATTTGGATGCATTTGTCCGCCAAATCAGGGAACAGACGCCCCCGCTGGCCAGAATTGACCGGATGACCGTTGAAGAGATCGAGCCCAATTCGTTTGCCGAATTTACCATTCTGTCCAGCCAACCCAGGCCGGGTGATTTTGTGCCCATCTCGCCGGATGTATCGATTTGTGATGATTGCACCCGCGAGTTGTTTGATCCTGCCAACCGCCGTTATCGTTACCCATTTATCAACTGTACCAATTGCGGTCCGCGTTTTACCATCATCCAGGATATTCCTTATGACCGCCCGCTGACAACCATGGCCGATTTTCAAATGTGCCCTGATTGCGAAGCAGAGTACAGGAACCCGCTCGACCGCCGTTTCCACGCCCAGCCTACGGCCTGCCCTGTCTGCGGCCCGCAGGTGAAATTTATCTCGGGTAAGGGTGGAGACCTTGCCGCAGAAGGTGCACTACAGGAAGCGCGTCAATGGCTGCGAAACGGAAAAATCCTGGCCATAAAAGGGCTGGGCGGATACCACCTGGCCTGTGACGCATTCAACGGTGATGCTGTGGATGAGCTGCGGCGGCGGAAGCGCAGATCGGATAAACCCTTCGCCTTGATGGCCTTTGATATGGCAACTATTCATAAACATTGCCATGTTTCACCCAGGGAAGAAGAACTGCTGCTGTCTCACCAGCATCCTGTCGTCATTCTGGCTCGCCGGGCTGGATCGGCCATTTCTCCATTGACGGCTCCCCACCAAAACACATTGGGCATGATGCTGCCATATACCCCGCTGCATCTGCTGCTCATGGAACCCGAACCGGGTTTTCCCGAAGTACTGGTGATGACCAGCGGCAACCTGAGTGAAGAACCCATTGCCTATGAAGATGAACAGGCGGCACAGCATCTGGGTGAGATGGCAGATGCTTTTTTGATCCACAACCGCCCCATCCACATGCGCACCGATGATTCCGTCGCCCGCATTGCATTGGGAAATGTTTACATGATCCGCCGTGCACGGGGTTACGCACCCGATGCCATCATGTTGTCATCCAAAGTTCGACCCATGCTGGCTGCCGGTTCTGAATTGAAAAATACATTTACCCTCGCCAGGGATAATTATGCCTTTATGAGCCACCATATTGGTGACCTGGAGAATTTCGAGACGTTACAGTCCTTTGAAAGCGGTATCCGTCACTATGAAAGGCTGTTCAAGGTCGTACCAGAGATCATTGCCTGTGATATGCATCCCAATTATCTGGCTACACGCTATGCCGTACAAAGGGCAGAATCTGAAAACCTGCCGCTTATTCAGGTACAGCATCACCATGCACATCTTGCCTCCTGCCTGGCGGACAACGGCTGGCAGCCGGGTGATCGCCAGGCCATCGGTATCATCCTGGATGGCACCGGCATGGGCACCGATGGAACCATTTGGGGTGGTGAAGTGCTGATTGGCAATTATGCAGGGTATACGAGGCGTTTTCACCTTGAGCAGATGCCCCTGCCAGGGGGTGATGCCGCAATTCGTCACCCTGTGCGCACCTGCCTGGCTTACCTTTGGAAATTTGGCATTGAGCCTGCAAAAGAGTTGGCGCCCGTCTCAACTATGCGCGCTTCTGATTTATCCATTCTCACCCAGCAGTTGGTGAATAACATCAATACCATCCCAACCTCCAGCATGGGCCGGCTCTTCGATGCAGTATCCTCTCTGATTGGCGTCTGCCAGCACGCCAGTTACGAGGGACAGGCTGCCATTGATCTGGAAAATGCCATAGACCCACAGGAAAACGGCTTTTATGCGTTTCCACTGGTAAAGGATATTGTCTGTCTGAAACCGTTGTTTTCAGAAATTATTCAGGAACTTCAAATGGGCGTCCAAAAGGAAAAGATTGCCGCCCGCTTTCATAATGGTATCATCAGGGTGTTATTGGCTGCCTGTCAGCTTATCCGCAGTGAAACGGGGATAACGGATATAGCCCTTAGCGGTGGAGTGTGGCAAAATATGTACCTGTTAACTCATGCAGTGCAAACCTTATCCGGTGCGGGTTTCAACGTTATGGTTCATCACCAGGTTCCCACCAACGATGGAGGTATTTCACTGGGTCAACTGGCTGTATGTGAAGCGCAATTGTAAACATTCAAAGAGCTTTGCTCATTGAATGTTTACACCAATGATAGGAGAGATTATGTGTTTAGGCATACCAGGGAAAATTATTGAAATATTGGACAATCCGGGATTGAAGATGTGTAAAATGGATTTCGGCGGCGTCATCCGCGAAGTCTGTATTGAGACAATCCCTGAAGCAAAAGTCGGTGATTACGCCATTGTTCATGCCGGTTTTGCGCTCAACCTGCTCAGTGAAGAGGAAGCCAATGAGACACTGAGTTTGCTGCGCGAAATTGCCATGCTTGAAGATTCAGATACAGAACCTTTGGATCAATAAATAAAGGCAGCACTTTCAAACCATGACCATCCAATCGCGTTTTAGAGACCCCAAACTGATCAAAGGG
Source organism: Chloroflexota bacterium (assembly GCA_021372725.1). Lineage (GTDB taxonomy): Bacteria > Chloroflexota > Anaerolineae > Anaerolineales > Anaerolineaceae > JAJFTV01. The sequence continues at coordinate 36,582 of JAJFTV010000125.1, forward strand.
ATTGTCGATCAAATCGCAAAAATCGTTACCCGTCCCTGGTCGATCATGGAGATTTGCGGAGGGCAGACCCATGCCATTATGCAATCCGGCCTCGACCAACTGCTGCCGCCCGAGATCGAGCTCCTGCACGGGCCGGGCTGCCCGGTTTGCGTCACATCATTGGAATTAATCGACAAAGCCCTGGCCATCGCGTCCAAACCGGGTGTGATCTTTACCACCTACGGTGACATGCTGCGTGTTCCGGGAAGCCGTAATGATCTCTTCTCCATCCGTGCTGCCGGGGGTGACGTACGGGTGGTGTACTCCCCGCTGGATGCCATCCGGATTGCACAAGCAAACCCTGATAAGGAGGTTGTATTCTTCGCAATCGGCTTTGAGACCACTGCTCCGCCTAATCTGGCAAGTGTTTTGCAGGCCAAGGCGTTGGGTTTGGAAAACTTTTCCATCCTGGTGTCCCAGGTCTGTGTACCACCGGCCATGCATGCCATTCTGGGTGCCACGGGTAACCGGGTGCAGGGATTTTTAGCCGCCGGCCATGTTTGTGCAGTCATGGGATATTGGGAGTACCTGCCCATCGCCAAACAATATCATATTCCGATTGTTGTGACCGGTTTTGAACCGCTTGATCTGGTGCAGGGAATTTATATGACCGTCCGACAGTTGGAAACCGGGCTGGCTGAAGTGGAAAACGCCTATTCCCGCGCCGTCACGCTGGAGGGAAATATTCATGCCCAGGAGATGATTCATTCCATTTATGAAGTATGCGACCGCCAGTGGCGCGGCATCGGTATGATCCCCATGAGCGGCTGGCGACTAAAACCTGAGTTTAGCAAATATGATGCCGAGCAGCGTTTTCAGGTGGGCAAAATCCAAACCCGCGAATCCGAAATCTGCATAGCCGGGTTGGTGCTGCAAGGGCGCAAAAAACCGTTTGAATGTCCGGCTTTTGGAACATTGTGCACACCAGAAACCCCATTGGGCGCCACCATGGTTTCATCAGAGGGTGCCTGTTCGGCTTATTACCGGTATGCAAATTACGCGAAAAATGAAGATATTTCTGAAATTGAGACCAACAAACGAACATGAGCGAGAAAAACACATCCCAGGTTTTTGAGGGTTCCGTCTGCCCTTTACCCCTCAAACACGACGAACAGATCATCATGGGGCATGGCAGCGGTGGTGGAATGACCCACCGGTTGATCCGCGATACCTTTTTACCCTACCTTGGCTCTCCGGCGCTGCGGGAAGGAAATGACTATGCCGGTGTTTCCCTGGGCGATCCCGCATCATTGCACGGCCGGATTGCGGTTTCGACGGATGCACATGTCATTTCTCCGCTGTTTTATCCGGGTGGTGATATTGGCCGTCTATCCATTTGCGGAACGGTCAATGACGTCGCCATGTCCGGCGCTGTTCCTCTTTATCTGACGGCCAGTTTTATCATTGAAGAAGGGCTGCCGATCAGTACCCTGGTACGGGTTTTGGAGTCCATGAAAGAAGCGGCTGCTGAAGCGGATGTCCAAATCATCGCCGGGGATACCAAAGTGGTCGAAAAGGGAAAAGCTGACGGCTTGTTCATCACAACCACCGGCATCGGCTGGATTCCAGAGGATGTGAATATTGCCGGTTCGATGGCACAGCCCGGTGATGCAGTGATCATCTCCGGTACACTCGGGGACCATGGTATTGCCGTCCTGGCTGCCAGGGGTGGCCTGGGTCTGCAAGTTGAGGTTCAATCGGACCAGGCTCCGCTCAACGGGATGATTCAGGACTGTCTGAAGGTTGCCCCGCATATTCATGTGCTGCGTGATCCCACCCGCGGCGGTCTGGCCACAACATTGAATGAAATCGTCGGACAGAGCAAGGTGGGAATTTTATTAGAGGAAACATCCATTCCGGTCAGGCCTGAGGTTGCATCCGTCTGTGAACTGTTGGGTTTTGATCCGCTCTATGTGGCCAACGAAGGCAAAGTGATCATCATTTTGCCTGAAGAGGAAGCACAATCTGCATTGGATGCACTGCACAACCATCAGTACGGAAAAAATGCCACACGAATTGGCTCGGTTACAGCCAAACCTGCCGGTCGGGTGCTGCTGCGCACCAGCCTTGGTACCCAGCGCATTCTGGATGTTCTGATGGGAGAGATGTTGCCGCGGATTTGCTAATTGAATTTTTGATAACCAGCCAGGTATCCAAAAATCAAATGGCTTAACATTTCCACATCAGGAGGGCAAATCGAATATGGCCTATATTCAGGTAATACTTCTGACTCTCTCTAACGTATCATAAGCCTGACGGATGTGCATCCGGTCATGCGTCACAATAAACTGGATTAAATCGGCCACACAGACCGGCCCAAAAATGGAATGACGGGCAGTCTTCTCGTACCATTCATCCTGATGTTCCGCCAGTAAATCGATCAACCTGAGCCTGTTATCAATAAATTCCAGGGCAGCTTCATGCCCATTTTCTTCACGATACTTCCGGTCTTCGGCCCATGAAGAAGTATCGATATGAGAAATAAACGGATTTTCTTGCTGGAAAACTTCCACGAAACGGGAAATATTTACATCCCGATCCATATCGCGCAAGTGGCAGATGATTTCAACCAGCGACCATTCCGAGATTTCAGGCCGGCTGCAGCCGGTTTTCTCTGTCACAGAGCGACAGATGGAATCAAAAACGGCCGGCGTTGTTTTTAGATGTGCCAGCAGATCCAGACCTGTATTTTGGGATGGTGCTGCTTCAGGCTGCTCATTGATCTGTTCAATCCAGGGGAAAATGCCATCGTAGGTTCCGTTGGCGCAGAAAGGATTTAATCCATCTGGCAGCAGGCCATCACCCAACCAGTAGCCAGGAATTCCAGCCCTGGATGCCGGTATGATATCCATCTCGAGCGAATCCCCGATCATGACCACCCTTGTATCTTCGGGCCAGGCAAGTCGTCCAAGGATTTCCACATAATAGGCAGGATCAGGTTTCGTAAAATGGAAATCTTCCATGGTGGTAATAAACAGAAATTGATCCATCATATCGGCCAGACCGGCCCACTGCACCCTTTGCTGAAGCGCATTCAAGGGATAGATGGGATTTGTTGCAATGACAATCTTGAAATTTTTCCGAATGGCTTCCTTAACGAATTGAATCCCTTCCGGTATGGTGGAGGTATATTGCTGCATGGCATGGTATTCAGTGTCATAGTAATGCGACAAATCAGCAGCAATTTTTTGCCGGTCTTGTTCAGTTCCATCACAAAATTCCGATAAAAAGACTTCATAGAGAGTCTGGGAAATGGAGTCCCTATGAATCATTTTTTTGATGGCAGCTTCCATTTGGGATTTACATTGGCCATCCGGCATCGATCGTATCGATCTGCATAATTCATCGATGGATTTCGGAATAAAAATATTATCATTCCGGGCCAATAGTGTTTGGTCAAGGTCGACACACAGGATATTTTTCACTTTTTGGTTTGTTCAAAGATATCGGGAATTGGATGACATAGACCACAGCCGACATGCGGTTCAGCAACCGGTTTTCCTGCCTTCGTACAATAGGCTGAAATTTCGATGTGCCTGTTCAAACCGAAAGCAAACGACTGAATTTTGCCTTTCAGGACCATATTGGAACAAGAATTAGCCCTTAAGATATCCGGAACAGGGCACTTCTTGCAAACAGATACCCTCCAGTCATGAGGCGGAGCCTGGTGTCCAATCAGACGGCATTCTTCTACATTTTTTCCACGGTAATAATCACCGTAAAAATATGCACACTCAATTCCGTATGGTGTTTTCATGTAATCTTCTTCATAAATTGAAATCCCACATAGCGGGGATCGATCAATCTCTTTTGACAGATGATATACGACTAATCGGTCACCCGTGTGACATAGGCCCCGGTTCGGGTATCAATTCGGATGACATCGCCTTCTTTGACAAAATTTGGAACATCCACCTGATAGCCCGTCTCAACCGTCACCCTTTTGGATACGCCGGTTGCAGTATCACCACGCACCGACACATCTGCCTGGGTTATCAGTAAATCGACTGAAGTGGGTAGTTCAATATCAAGCGGTTCATTACCATAAAATGTCAGCTTTACTTCCAAGTTCTCTTTTAGAAAATCTTTCACCTCGGTTACCAATGAGTTAGGCAATGCCGGCTGATCAAATGTATCCATATCCATAAAATAGTAAAAATTTCCATCGTTATACAGATATTGAACGTTATGGAAATCAAGCCTGATATCCTGCACGCGGTCACCTGAGATAAAGGTTTTTTCAAGTATAGTTCCGGTACGAATGTTTCGAGCTTTAATACGGATGCTGGCGTTACCGCGACCTGCTTTGTTATGGTGATAATCCAAAACCTTAAAAAGCTGCCCATCATACTCGAAAGTTACACCTTTTCGTAAATCATTTACATCAATCATCGTTACATTCCTTGTTTTCTTAAAATTGCCGGAGAGTATTATAGTCTACTGACTGCTTCGTTGCAAGCAGGAAAATCAACACCCTCAAAATCGAGCAGGAGGGCGTGATTTGCGCCCTCCTGCTCGATTTTCCTGATGACTGGCTACGGCAATATCAACCAATTTGAGGCTCGATCAACCCATAATCACCGTTTCTTCTCCGGTACAAAACATTGATTGAATTGGTGTTGATATTGTAGAAGATGAAGAAATTTTCATGACCCAGCAGAGACATCTGTTCGATTGCCTCCATTTCATCCATCGGCACAAGGGTAAATTGTTTACGCCTGGCGATCACAGGTTCCTCGGAAATTGTTTCAGGTTCTTCAATCTCCGCAGGAGGTACATGTTCAGCAGAAGTTCCAGTACGACTTTTGTTACGTTTTCCTTTGAAACGCTCAATCTGCCGTTGAATTTTATCCATTGTGGCATCGAATGCCGAAAACACATCATCAGATCTCTCTTCTGAACGAAGAATAAAACCCTTTCCGCGGATTGTGATTTGAGCTACATTTCGGTCTGCTGCACTGCGGGCTGATTTGACATGTGAAAGATCAATACGGCATTCATCGATATCCTTCAACAATCGATCCAATTTTTCGATTTTATTCCTCACGTAACCGTCGATACGTGGGGTCAGCTCAAGATTTTGGGTATAAATATCGATTTGTATTGCCATGTTCGTCTCCTGTTCTTATAAAGTTCTTGCGAGTGTATAAGCATATACACTCTTTGCGCCTGCCAGGAGTAATGCTTCTGAGCAGGCATCGATAGTAGAGCATGTTGTTGCCAGATCATCGACCAACAGAATTATCCGATCCTGAACTAATTGATGATCCGCCTGGAAGGCACCTTTTACATTCTTTCGCCGGGATTCTGCATCCAATTTTGTCTGAGATATTGTATTCCTGTTTCTGGAAAGTGCTTTTGGACTGAATTTCGATCTAAACGCTGAAGCAATCGGCCAGGCCAGTAATGAAGCCTGATTGTACCCCCGCTCTTTCATTCTCTTGTCATTCAATGGCACAGGGATCACCATATCAAATTTCCAGCCCTGCGTTTCAATCCCTCTTATCATATATTTTACAAAATTTTCTGCCAATCCGATATCATGATTATATTTTATCCGGTGGATGGCATTTCGCAATGGACCTTCGTATACAGCCCAACTGCGGAGAGTAAAATTTCTTGCACCCAAATTGTTACAATCATTGCATGTGCCGCCATTCTCCATGGGTAAACCACAAACAGGGCAAAGGGGTTCTTTCAAGATTTTTGTCACCTTTGCACAATCATCACACCAGCGCGATCCCGGTATTCCGCAGCCGCCACATGCCGGCGGATAAAGCAAATCGATGCATTGCCAAAGTTTTCGGTAACAAAAAAGAACAGGAGTGGATCTACCTGCTTCCATAAGATTTTTAACTTGACGTTTAGAACATATCAAATAAAGCAGACTGAACCAGCCGTATGGCCGATGGGGTCAGTAATACGATCAGCAAGGCTGGAAAAATCAATAGTGCCATGGGAATGATCATCTTGATGGGGGCTTTTCTGGCCTCCTCTTCTGCAAATTGCCTTCTCCGAATCCGCATCTGATCAGCCTGTACATGCAATACATTGGCAAGACTGACACCCAGTTGTTCACTCTGTATCACTGCTGCAACAAAACTGGTCAGTTCTGGCAGTCCGACACGATCAGACATATCCCGTAAGGCGTCCCTCCGGAGCTTGCCCAGTTGGATTTCCTGCAGCACCCTTTGAAAAGCGACGGTTAACTCTGATTCCCATTTTGCACATACTTGGGCCATTGCAGCATCAAAACCAAGACCTGCCTCAACACAA
>JAJFTV010000135.1 GCA_021372725.1 Chloroflexota bacterium
CGAGTAAATCACCTTCAGCGATTTTAGCTTTACGACGCGTTGGAGCAGGTAAGGTAATTTGTCCGTTGCTTCGGACTTGCAGATATTCAGGCATGGTAGACTCTCTTTCTGATATCCTGATTGTTTGACTTCTCATAAATCATACATCGCCAAAATGCCTTTGTCAAGGAAAATGGTGAGTTGTGTTAGCCCAAAGTAGTAATGTCCCCTTTTACCAAAGTTAAAATGTCCCCTAGAAAGGGACAGGAAAGTGGACATACTACACACAATGAGCAACAAAGAAATCACACGACTGGAAATCATGCAGAAGATCAAGGATCGACGGCTGAGCCAAAAAGAGGCTGCGGCTCAGTTGGGGATCAGCGTACGGCAAGTGAAGCGGTTGTGGAAAGCGTTCCAAAACCAGGGAGCAGCCGGGTTGATCAGCCAAAAGCGAGGGAAACCTTCGAACCACCAACTCAAGCCTGAACAACTACGGCAGGCGCTGGATTTGATCCGGAACCACTATCAAGGTTTTGGGCCGACCTTGGCGCATGAAAAACTGGTTGAGGTACATGGCTTGCGAATTTCGGATGAACGGGTACGGCAGTTGATGATAGCGGAAGGGCTGTGGAAGCCAAAGAAAGCCCGGCGCAAACGCGTGTACCAGATGCGAGAGCGGCGAGCCTGTCGTGGGGAACTGGTGCAAATCGATGGTTCAGATTACGCCTGGTTCGAGGATCGCGGACCGCGCTGCACGCTGTTGGTGTTTGTGGATGATGCCACCAGTGAGTTATTACAACTGCTCTTCGTGCCGCATGAGAGCTTCTTTGGCTATTGTGAAGCCACTCGCCGATACATCGAACGAGAAGGCAAGCCATTGGCCTTCTACAGCGATAAACATGGCATCTTTCACCTCAACCACCCCACGGCGGTTCAGGGAGATGGGCTGACCGAATTTGGTCGGGCCATGCAAGCCTTGGATATTCAAATCCTGTGCGCCAATACGCCTCAAGCCAAAGGACGCGTAGAACGAGCTAATCAAACCCTACAAGACCGCTTGACCAAAGAGCTGCGTTTACGCGGTATTGGCACCCCCCAGGAAGGAAACGCTTTCCTGCCCGAGTTTATGGCAGATTATAACCAGCGTTTTGCCGTCTCCCCGCGCTCCAACTTTGATGCCCATCGTCCTCTGTCCCCCACCGATGACCTGGAGCGTATCCTGACTCGCCAGGATACGCGCATCTTGTCCAAAAACCTGTCTTTTCAGTACAACAAGAGGATTTACCAGATCCAGACCCGGCGTCCCAGTTATGCGATGTGTAAGGCCGTCGTGACCGTTTGCGAGAAGGCCAACGGTGAGGTCTTGGTGCTGTACAAAGGACATCCCTTGCCATACCAGATCATTCAGCGCCAACCACGCCAAGCTGAGGTGGTCACTTCAAAATCCGTAAACCAGGCTGTTCGCCAACCTGCTCGCCCTGCCCCTGATCATCCCTGGCGCAAACCGTTCCTCAAAGGTTCACATGCTTTCAACACCCATTCAGATGCTTCAGAGACAACCTCGTCTTAGTCAGCGGACATTTCTATTTTGTCACCACGGGTGACATTTCTATTTTGGGTTGACATAACAATTTGCGGAAAACCTTCAGAGTTCGTGCAATATTGGGGTTGTAATACTAGAACGAATGTTTTATAATGAGCTTATCGGAATTCCATTTTCTCGTTCTTTCCATGGAGGGATATATGACCCAATCACACATCGGACACCTTGTGTTCCACATCAATCCGCAAAACCTGGGGTTTTATAAAGAGCTGCTCACCTTTCTCGGCTGGTCGGTCTGTTACGATGACCCGGCCATGCTTGGCGTCGTCGACAGCCAGGGCGCCGGCCTATGGTTCGGTGGTGCGCTCAAAGCCATCACCAATGATTACGACGGCCCAGGGTTGAACCACCTTGGCCTCTCCGTCGGCTCCATCGCCGATGTTGACACTACGGTTGCCTGGCTGAAAGAACACGGCACACCGGCCATCTTCGAGACGCCGCGCCACCGCCCTGAATTCTGCTCGCCGGGCAGCACTTATTACCAGGTGATGTTCGAATCCCCCGACCGCATCCTGTTCGAGATCGTCTATACCGGACCGATGCCCTAAGCGAAGAAAAATGGGGGTTTTTGTGGAATAAAAACCCCCATTCCATCTTTCTCACAGTTCTATAAAGGTACATCCGATGCAAACCAGAGGGTAAGTCTCACCTCGCGGAAGCGGTGAACCGCCCGGGTTTGCCGGGATGGATTGAATCTGCCTGGCAGGGCATGGAACAGCTTCTGCCAAGGGTTATAAATTAATAAGCCCTGAAATCTTACCTGCAAATCTAAAATCACATGTATAATTAAACTGTTGTTTCTGTCGTACTGTTTTATTGTCAGTTGTTCTTTTCCTTGTTTCCAAAGACTGCCGGACAGGCTTTATCACAACCTGGTTCTTAAAGCATTTCCTCTCACAGTACGACAAACGTGTTGTGATGTATTCAGGCTTAACCGGTAAATGAAATGGCATTGAAATTTTATTGGCCCCTTCCTGCCAGGCGACTTTTACCGGATAGCAACAGGTTGTTGCGAGAACTGCAACACTCCTGTGTTATTGTGTAATCATCACTGATTTGTTGTGTCAAGAAAATTTCAAAATTTTCCTGATTCGGAGACTACCATGAGCACAGCATTCACAAAAGCAAATCGGCTTGGCCAAATCGAAACATTGCTAATGGAACATCCCGAAGGTCTTACTCCGGCCGAGATTGCCCGGCGAACGGGCGTTCACCGGTCCACAATTGGCCGCTATCTACCCGATTTGCCCAAACACATCTATATCGATGTAGAGGATGGCGGCCGCTGGAAGATCGATAAATCGGCCTACCTGATCAATGTTCGCTTTAACCTGCATGAGGCGGCTGCCATTCACCTGGCAGCGCGGCTGCTGACATCCTGCATGGATCGATACAATCCGCATGCCGCGTCAGCGCTGCGAAAACTGGCCCAGCCGCTGGAGCGTCTTGCTCCGCACATCGCACGCCATTTGGGCCGCTCGGCGGATGAGATCGATGCCGATCCGCTGCGGATGGATGCCACCTTCCTGGGCGTGCTCGAAAATCTGACCCTGGCCTGGGCGAACGGCCGCCGGGTGCGCGTGTGGCACCGCTCCGACAAATCCACACCGGTGCATGAATACATCTACGATACCTATTTCCTTGAGCCGTACGCCCTGGGCCACAGCATGCACGCCATCGGAAACAGCATTTCAGTGGAGGGTATCGAAATGCTGCGTACGTTCAAACTGGAGCGGATCGAGCGGGTGGAACTCACCAAAGATTCCTATCTTATTCCGCCGGATTTTGATCCTTATGTTTTACTGCGCGGCGCATGGGGGATTTGGTACAGTGATGACGAGCCGGTGCACGTAAAGCTGCTCTTCAACCCACAAGCTGCCGGGCGGATCCAGGAAAACTGCTGGCATCCCACTGAAAAGACCACCCTGCGGGAGGACGGCAGCCTGATATGGGAGGCCGATATCGATGAGCCGCGCGAGATGATGCCCTGGGTGTTGGGGTGGGGCAGCCAGGTGCAGGTGCTGGAGCCAGAAAACATGCGCAAGGTGTTAATTGAGGAATCCAAAAGAATGACAGAGGTTTATCATAGATGAAGGACAATGACCAACTAATCGCCCATATTCAAGAACATGGGAATGAATATCAATCACTTTATAGCCATTTGATGGCAGTCTCTTCATACACTGGACAATTCGCAAATAAATTCGGGTTGAAAGAAACAGGAGAGATACTTGGTTTGTTACATGATTTTGGCAAAGCAAGCAACGAATTCCAAAACTACATTCTCTCTGCAAATGGCAAAATCAACCCGGATGCAGATGGCTACATCGATTCAGAAGCCATGCGAGGAAAAATTGATCACTCTACCGCTGGCGCACAGGTGATTTATGAAACTCTTAGAGAGAAAGGGCCGAAGGAAAAAATCGCTGCCCAGGTTCTGGCATTATGCATAGCATCTCATCATTCCGGATTGATCGACTGCCTTACACCAGATGGTGAGAACAATTTCAAAAGGCGCATGGAAAAATCCGATGAGGATACCCACAAGTCAGAGGCAATGTCCAGATTATCCAATATCGAACTCCGGTTCGAAGATTTACTATCCAAAAAAGCGGTAGATCAGATTTTTACAAAGCTAAAGAGCCTGCAAAAGGAAGGGGCCGACTCTCAACAAACAATACTGTTTAAAATCGGGTTGCTCATTCGTGGTCTGCTCAGTTGCCTGGTAGACGCAGACAGACTAGACACGGCGGATTTCGAATCGCCAGGTAATATGTACATACGAAATTATGGACAATACCATTCCTGGCCAACTCTGGGTGAGCGCCTGAATGTCAAACTCGCGGAATTTGAGCAAAAAGAACACAAGAACAATGTCGATGAGTTACGGAACAAGGTATCATTAGCTTGTCTTGAATATGCAGCCAAACCGAAAGGTATTTATCAATTGACTGTTCCCACGGGTGGTGGAAAGACACTGGCCAGTATGCGGTTCGCTTTGAATCATGCCACCACCCATCAAATGGATCGAATCATTTATGTCATACCTTATACTTCGATCATTGATCAAAACGCCAATGAAATCAGAAAAATTTTAGAAGATAAGGATGAAAATGGGCATTATTTAGATCGCGTGGTTCTCGAACACCATTCCAACCTGACCCCCGAAGAGGAATCTCACAGACAGGGTCTGTTAGCGCAAAACTGGGATGCGCCGGTTGTGCTGACAACGCAGGTTCAATTTCTCGAAGCGCTGTTTGGTTCGGGAACAAGAGGGGTAAGGCGAATGCACCAACTCGCAAATTCGGTCATCATACTGGATGAAGTGCAAACCATACCAATCAATACTATTCAAATGCTGAACGTTGCCTTGCGTTTTCTTGTAGAAGACTGCGGGGCAACGGTAGTCCTCTGCACGGCAACCCAACCACCCTTCGACAAAATAGACGCAAAGTACCGCACCCTTACCATTCGATCAGACCTGCGAATTATCCAAAATGAAACTGAATTGTTCAAAGGCTTGAAACGCGTGGAAGTCTTCGATGAGCGCAAAACCGGCGGGTGGAGTGATGAAGAAATCGCTAATTTAGCAGAAGCGGAATTGCGAGAAAAAGGCAGTGTGCTGATCGTCGTTAACACAAAGAAAAATGCCCGTCTAATCTATCAAGCCATTGCTGACAAGAAGATTGAAAATTTGAACCTGCGTCACCTTAGTACGAACATGTGTCCCGCTCACCGCCTGGCAGTATTGGAGAAGGTCAAGAAGGCGCTTGAGGATCACAGCCCGGTAATTTGCGTCAGCACACAACTTATCGAAGCAGGCGTGGATATTGACTTTGGCGCGGTCATCCGCTACCTGGCAGGTCTTGATTCAATTGCCCAATCGGCGGGACGCTGTAACCGCCATGGCGTTCGCCAAGGAACCGGGAATGTTTTGATAGTTAACCCAAAGGAGGAGAATATCGACAAGCTGAAAGATATAGTCATTGGTAGAGATCAAGCTCAGCGCGTTCTGGATGAGTTCACGGATAATCCTGAAGCATTTGGGAGTGATCGAATCGGGCTCGAGGCAATGGCGGCGTATTACCGCTACTACTATCACGTTCGAAAAGATGAAATGCGTTATAAGGTTGGCACCTCTTCCCCGGTAGGTCATGATGATGATCTGTTCAACCTGCTCTCGACAAATACCTTATCCATGCAAGCGTATCTGAGAATTCACCAAGCCGTTCCGGAAATCGCATTTCCGCAATCCTTCCAGAGCGCGGCGAAGGCTTTTCGCGTGATCGACTCAGCAACACGGGGTGTAGTTGTTCAATATGAGTGTGAAGGGGAGGAAATTGTCGCTGACCTGTGCGGCGCTGCCTTGCTTGAAAAGCAATATGGATTATTGAAAAGGGCGCAACGATATTCAGTTAACCTTTTTCCCCATGAATTCAAACGTTTATTCGATGCAGAAATAATTCACGAGGTTCAGAAAGGATCAGGTATTTTCTATCTCGATAAACAGTACTACAGCAATGATTTTGGCTGGGGGGACGAAATAATCAACCCAATGGATTTCCTAATTGTAGAAGGAGGTACTAATGCAATATAAAAACATTATCGAGTTTAAGGTTTGGGGCAGGTACGCCCTGTTCACCGACCCGCTCACCAGGATCGGTGGTGAGAAATATTCCTATCAGATACCTACTTATGAGGGGGTAAAGGGGATATTGAGTTCGGTATACTGGAAACCAACCTTTATTTGGATAATTGATAAAGTCAGGGTAATGAAACCAATAAAAACCCAATCGCACAGTGTCAGACCGATCAAATTCTATAAAGAAGGCAACGATCTTTCCATTTATACCTACCTTTCAGATGTCGAGTACCAGGTGCAGGCTCACTTCGAATGGAATGACAAGCGAAAAGATCTGTTAAATGATCAAAACGAGGACAAGCATTTCCAAGTTGCCAGGCGGATGATAGAGCGCGGTGGAAGGAGGGATGTATTCCTTGGCACGCGTGAATGTCAGGGTTATGTCGAACCATGCAGATTTGGGGAAGGGATGGGTTTTTATGACAATTACCCGGGCGAATTATCCTTTGGCCTGATGTTCCATGGTTTTGATTATCCTGATGAAGGCATAGAAGGCGAATTTTGGTCACGTTTCTGGACTCCAAAAATGGTCAATGGGGTAATTGACTTCGTTCCTCCTGATGATACTTCGATCATCCGGAAATTTGTGCGTAAGATGGTTTCAAATCCACCTGTGACAGTTGGTCTTGAAGAAAAAGGTCTCCTCGAAGGTAAAAAGGAAGGAGGAGTGTGAAATGAATTGGATGCAGAACCTTTACTTGACTTATGATAATTGCAAAGCGAGTATTGGATATGCTGATGAAAAAGGTCAGAGGCCATTGCTTCCCATCTGCCACATCACAAGCCAAGCTCACCTTGAGATTGTCGTTGATGAAGAAGGAAGCTTTAGACGAGCCCGAGTAATTTTGGATAAAACTGATTCAACCACCATCATTCCCTGCAGTGAAGGCTCAGGAAGCAGAAGTGGGAGTAAACCCGAAAATCATCCGCTTTGCGATAAACTTCAATATGTAGCGGGAGACTTCCTTAGTCATGGGGGTGTTGTCACTTCTGGCTTCGAGAAATCTCATGAAGATCCATTCCAAAAATATTTGGTTGCATTAACGGAATGGTGCGAATCAGACTTCGCTCATCCTAAAGCCATTGCTGTGCTGAAATACGTGCAGAAAATGAACGTGGTAGAAGATCTGAAGACAAAAGGGGTTCTGTTCATTGGGTCGAACGGAAAATTCTTGAGAAAAGAAGAGGCGAAAAGAGAGAAGAACTCCAAAGATATCTTCTCTGTCATCGATCCACAAGAAGATGCTTTTGTTCGTTGGGTGGTTGAAATCCCCGGGGAAGAAGAGAGCCGAGTATGGAGAGACAAATCTTTATGGAATAGCTGGATAAACTTTTATCTCAGCACAAAAAACGATAAAGGGTTTTGCTTCGTTACAGGAGAAGATCAGGTTATTGCAACAAGCCATCCAAAATACATTCGTAGAGAGGGGGATGGCGCAAAATTGATATCGTCCAATGACACCAGCGGTTTTACCTTCAGGGGACGTTTTCTGACGGATGGGCAGGCCTGTGGCGTTGGTCTTGAAGCCTCCCAAAAATCTCATTATGCATTTGCATGGCTCATCAGTCGTCAGGGTTACAGAAAGGGCGATCTTGCCATCATAGCCTGGGCAACTTCTGGTGTACTTGTTCCACAACCCACCGATGACCCTATCACTTTGTTGTTTGGAAATACTATATCAGAAAAAGAATTGAATGCTTATACTGCTCAGGAAATTGCACTCCCACTGAAAAACAGAATTGCCGGTTATGGCAATGCGCTTGGCGAGAATGAGAAGATCACTGTCATGGCAGTCGATTCTGCAACGCCCGGACGGCTTTCAATTACCTACTATCGTGAACTGAAGGGTTCAGATTTTCTGCAAAGGATTGACGGTTGGCACGAGACCTGTGCCTGGCTACACCGTTACCGCGAAGTTGTGGATGCTGAAAGCGGAAAAAAGAGGTACG
>JAJFTV010000153.1 GCA_021372725.1 Chloroflexota bacterium
GCCGGGATGGCGGTTTGCAGGTGAACGGCGGTTGGGTTGGCTACAATAACGGCATCCGGTTTGCAGGCCAGTGCCTTTTCGAGGTTCGTCTCCACCCTGTAACCGTTCAGCTCATCGTCCTGCAGGGTGCCTTGCCCGGTGCGGTAGAAAAGGATATCCTTCTGCCCCATGGCGAGCAGATTTCTAAAATGGCGGCGTCCGATGGAACCAAAGCCGGCAATCAAAAATTTTGTCATGATGGTTGCCTATCCTTCTTTCACCGCTTGATCAATGGGTGTCGCGGTCATAATACCAGCGAAAAATTGCATCATATATGCGCATCATACCAAAACGAACGGGCTTGAAATCCAGCAGCCAATATTTACGGCTGCCCTTTTTGGCAGGGGCAGGTTTTGCCTTCTGACCGGGGACGTTCCGCAGCGTATTGCTCATATTCTCGGCCAGGGATTCGACCGGCATCAGGCGCAGCAGACCGGCCTGGTTGACGCGTTCATCTAGGCGGATCACCTGCCCCATCGGGCGGTCCATCTCAAAAGGCAGGAATTGCTGCAAGACTTTTTTGTAGCCGGTGAACTGCCAGTGAGATGCACCGGCCAATGCCGCCTCCCCTTTATAGGTGATCTTTATATCCATACCTTCATCATAACGCTGCCGCGCGCCTTCCTCTTTGCCGAGGCTGGTTTCAAATTCATTGTATGCCTCCCAGGTCATAAAATGGCCCGTCTCAACCGTGGCTTCTTTTTCCTGTTCCGCCCAGGCGATCGTATTGGAATACAGCTCCTCGATTGTGCGGATCGGCCTGGCTGTCACCATGCCCACGTTGGGGAACGTCTCCAGGATTTCAATCGAACGGGATAGCCAGCCGGGTTTGAAATAGACATCATTATCGGTATAGGAAAGCACCTCGCCGGGGGCTGCGTTGAGAATGATATTCCAGGCTCCCCCCTTGCCCAGGTTCTTTTCCGAGAGAAACAGGTACTGAATGCGTCCCTGCCGGTATTCTTCCAGCAGGTAATCCTGTGCCTCCTGGCAGCTTCCATTATCAAAGAGCAGCAGATCGAATGGCAGATCCGCGGTTTCATGGATGCGGGATAGCGTCATCTTGAGCACATCCAGCATCTCTGCATAAAAACCGCTCAGGAATGGAATATAGTTCAATACGGCAATCGTGATGGTAGCCGGTGTGGCAACACCTTTGATTGATTTGGCGGGGTTATAACCTATGCGCATAAGAAAACTCGCTTTTCAATCATCCGCATCGGATTGTTCCTGTCGTTTTTTTCTAAATTCAAGCCAGGCCCTGCGGGGATGGCAGATGGCATAAAACACTTTTCCCAAGGCATGCGAATGCAGTCCGGTCAGGGGAAAGATTTCGATTTCGCGGCCAAATCTTTTCCAGGTCATTTGTGCCGGACGGACTTTCCCATCCTTCAAAACATGGCTGCAATCCCGTAATTTAAACAGGGTTGCTTCACGGCCGCCTGCCAGGACAGTATTTTCCCAGCTTTCCGGCAGCCGGTAATGTTTTTGCCCATTGGGTAAGTGGCCGTAATCATGCTGCTGGTGGACAATATTGATCGCCCCGGTGGCATTGATCAACGGCCATTTCATCCAACGCGCCTGGAAAAGCATCCAGTTATCCCATCCGGCACGACCGACGGCAAAATCCGGGAGTTCCTTGTAACAGGTTTTGGGGTAGACGAAATAATCGCTGCCCTTTGCTCCGTGCAGTCGGCCTCTTTCCTTGATTTGCGTGAATAACTCTTCTTCCCAGTCTTCGGTAAAAGTTATTTCTTCCTGCACATCCAGATCCCAGCGCCGGCCGGCAATCAGAAATTCATCCATTTGCGCAGCCACCTCGATAGAGCTTTTTAGAAAATCCTTCATCAGCAGAATATCTGCATTCACGTAAGCCAAAAGTCTGGCCTGGCTCTGCTCACGCGCTACCGAAAAAATGGAACTGATCAGTGGCGTGCCGGTGCTGTTGCGCTGCACATCCGGAATGTGGAAAACACCCAGATCAGCAGCAGCCTCTTTTATCCCGGGTTCATCTCCGATCAGAAAAACTTCCACCTGCCCCCCCAACTGCACCCATGACCGGATGGCATTGCGCTGGATTGTTATCACATGCGGATTAATGAAAGGTTTTGGAGCTGTGAAAATGGTGATTTCTTTCATTTTCGATTCTCGTCCACTTCCTGGGTCATTTTTGCCTTCACATCCGCATTGATTTCCGATAATTCAGGATGTTCCTCGACAAATGCCAGGATTTCGTGCCAGTGAAAGTCAACCTGCCCATTGAAATGATCCACAATCCTGCGAACCAGATCCAAATCCTGCTGCGTATCCACCGTCCACCTCAGGTGTCCGTAATCCGGGTCATGATTGACCAGCAGGATCTTGAACCGTCCTTCCAGGTCATAAAAATAGGGCATCACGTGCTCACGCTCGAACGGTTCCTTCGCCTCCGTCCAGGCACGCTGCAACCCGGTGAAAGTGCATACCTCCGTATCCAACCCGATCGGATAGGTTCGCTTCCAGGGTGGGGGGAGGCGGTTGGCAGCGAAATCAACATCCTGCTGCAAGAAATTTGCGATGGTATGGTCGATCACCAGCGGGTCGATCAACGGGCAGTCCGCCGTCACCCGCACGATGATATCTGCCTTGAACTGAAGAGCGGCCTGGTAATATCGATCCAGTACATCATGCGGACTGCCGCGCATAAAAGAGATGGCATTTTGCTGACAGAATAAAGCAATCTGCTCATCATCCGGTGCATCGGTGGTGGCCACCACCACTTCATCCACCAGCCGCGAAAGACGTACACGCTCCACCACCCATTGCAGCATTGGTTTACCGGCAATATCCAGCAGAACCTTGCCTGGAAGCCGGCTTGAACCCATGCGGGCCTGGACGATGGATGTGATGCGTTGTTTTTCCATTCGGTAAGTATTCTCTCTAATGGGGTGTTCCCAGAAGTGCCATCTGGTATGCGTCCAGCAGTTTGGGGAAATTCAACGACCAATCGGCGCGTTCTTCGGCTGTCTTTCTTGCCCGGCAGCGCATGGCTTCGACATCTCCCCGATTATGATAAGCTTTTTGAATCCCGTCACTGATTGCAGCAACATCCCCTGCCGGAAATAACCAGCCCTGTTCCCCCGCTTCAACCCATTCGCGGTTGCCCTCGATATCCGAAACCAGCGCCGGCACACCGCAGGCCAGCGCCTCCATCAATGAAACCGATGAACCGTCGCTGAACGAAGCACTGGCATACAGATCGGCGGAGCGGTAAAAGCCGGGCAGATACCCCTGCCCGATACGCCCGCCAAAATGCACACGATCCTGCATCTCTGCCTCGATGATCAGGCTGCGGATCAAACTGGCTTGCGAACCCCCCCCTAGAAGAAGCAGACGCAGTTCAGGGATTTTGCGCGCTGCCGCAATAAAACCTTTTACCAGGTGCTCCACCCCATAAATGGGTTCCCATGAACGCATTGACAGGATCACAAATTTGTCTTCCCATTCCAGTTCTTTGCGAATGTTGGCCTGGACGATGGGTGAAAAATGCTTCAGGTTCACACCCCAGGGGAAAAGAACAATCCTCTCAGCGGGGAAACTATATTTCATTGCCTCATTGGCTACTGCCTGGCAGTCACCCACCAGAACGCTGGTTCGCTTGAGGGTATAGTTCGTCATCCAACGGATCAACCGGTCATGTTTCGCCTGCCACAGAATGTCGGAACCCCATGACATGCTGACCAGCGGTTTGAACCCCGCCAGTGCACACAAAAATGCGCTCTCGTGCAGCGGTCCGGCATGCACCAGGTCCGGTTTCAGATCGGCGAGGATCTTTTTCAGTATCTTGCGCATGGCAGGATAGGTCTGTCTACTCCCGTCGGAACGAGACGGCCAGCGGATTTCCTCAATCAACTCCGGTACGGAGCGCGTTTCAAGTTTCCTTTCATCGCTTTCCATTTGCAGAAAATAGACCTGATTATCCGTGCCGGAAAGCGCAGAGAGAAAACGGTGATCGTGTGGGGTAAACCCGGGAGAAAAGTACAGAATGCGCATTATTCACCCAGCATAACCCAGCGGAGCTCTTTGCCGGCAGGGATATCCTGAAGGGCTTTTGTTCCCACAACCGCCTCGATTTCAAAAGGTTGAATAGCGCCATTCACCGCCGGGCGCAGCACATCGATCATCTCACGGGTGAACACTTCACCGGCTTTGATATCCCGGCTCGCCCGCAGACACCGCCTTTGGACAACAACGGTTTCCATCTCGTTGGGTGTGACGAATTTCCTGGTCGAGCCCAAAGATTTTTCAAGTTGGCGGGTATTGCAAACCATATCAGCCCAAGTATCGGGCGTCATGGCAAAGGGATGATCCGGTCCTTCACGGGAATTGTCATCGGTAAAATGCTTTTCGATTACCCTGGCGCCCAACGTGACCGCTCCCAATACGGCGGCGTGCCCGGGTGTATGATCGGAGAGACCCAGTACCACATCCGGGTACATCAGGCGGTAGGTTTTCAGTACATTCAGATGAATATGTGCAAAATTCTCTTCATCGCCGGTGTAATTGGTATTGCATTGCATGAGTACAATTTGCGGGTTGATGACCCGCACGGCCTCCACGGCCCGCTGCACCTCGCCAATATCCGAAGCACCGGTGGAAAGCATGACGGGTTTTCCCTTTTTTGCCATGCGCTCCAACGCTTCAAGCCACGTGATTTCCCCTGAGCCTGCCTTGTAGGCAGGCATGAACGGATCCAGATAATCAATGGCTTCGAAATCGTAAGGTGACGAAAAGTAATGGATGTTCACTTCATCACAAACTGCCTTGAGTTCGGGTGTCCAGTCAAACGGGATGGAGACATCCTGATAAACCTCGGCCACCGATTTTTTCCATTTTGACTGGTGCGATTGTTTGTCACCCATGGTGCGAAAGCCATAATCTGAAACGATTTTGGAGGCTCTGAAATTTTGAAATTTGGCAGCATCCGCTCCAGCCTGTTTGGCAAGCCGGATAAGATATTTTGCCCGTTCCAGGCTTCCATCATGATTCGCACCAATGTCAGCAATGAAATAGGAAGGATAATCCATTCCTATTAATCGTTCGGCAATTTTGATATCCATCTTTTACCTCTTTGTCCTATTGCTCTGTCAAAGTTCAAGCTAACATTTACCATCAATACTTTTTTACTTTGACAGAGCTTAGAGTATTCCGTTACTTAAAAATGAAATCATTGAATCATGTTTGACGGAATACTATACCATTTTGACAAAACTCTTAATATATGTGGGATAGCCTGCTTCCACCTGTTTACGAAAACCTTGCAGTCCGGCTGCCTGGTCTGGCATGGCCTCACCCAGTGTATTTTGAATTTTACCAGTCAGCAGGCGCAGGTTGGGCGACCGGGCTGCCCGTAGGCCTGCATCCCTCCAGGAGATGGGTTTGATCAGGTTCTCGCTGAAACCAAACGTGCGAGCCACCTGCACACCAAAATCATATTTGCTCAGACATTCCGGGCTGACTACATGATACAAACCACTCAGACGCCTTTGGATCATACGCCATAAAATGTTGGATAAGTCCATTACGAACAACGGGCAGAAAAAGACATCGGTAAAGCCATTGACGGAATTCCCGGCCGATAAATTATTATAGAAATACTCCACCAGGCTTCGTTTACCGGACGTACTGCAGCCATAGAAAACAACCCGGCAAACCAGCGCATCCGGATTATTCATCAACACATTTTGCTCACCACCCAGCTTGGTGATCGCATAGCGGCCGAGCGGATGGGTTGGATCCGTCTCCCGATAACCGCCTGTGACACCGTCAAATACGGCATCGGTGGAGATATGAACCAGCCGGCATCCGTTGTTGTTTGACCAGGTCGCCAGCCAACCGGGCATTTCTGCGTTGATTCGTTGAGCAAGCTCCGGGTTTTCTTCACAGCGGTCCAGGCCGGCCAGGGCGGCACAATTTACGATGGCATCCGGTTTTACGCTGTTCAGCACCTGTTCCAACCGCTGCCGGTCTGTCAAATCTGCCTCGATCAACTCAAAGGGCGTGTTTTGCAAGTGAGTCTGATGACAGATTCCGACTACCCGGGTTTTATCCTGCAAGCTTAGCGATAAATTAAGCCCCAGCAGCCCGCTGGCACCGGTGATCAACACGGTCGCGGCTGATGCAGCCGTTACCGAAGCAGTCATGACAGAATCTGTCATGCCAGCTCCGTTCGTGACTGTTCCCGTATGCCAGATTCTGTCATACCAGTTTCCCTTCCCGATAGTCCTGTTCGATAGGGCCGGTAATTTCCTTGATATCATCGATATCCAGCCATTGCGAATTGTTATCGCTGGAATAACGAAAACCATCAGGTAAAATATTTCCGGCAAAGACCTGGTCACGCTGCCAGAGCGTCAATGAAGGTGTGACAACAAACATATCATCCCGTTCAAGCGTCAGACGGGCTTCATCCTCAGAAATCAACACCTCGTGAAGTTTTTCACCCGGGCGGATGCCGATGATGGAAATCTCTGCTTGCGGAGCAACTGCCCTGGCGAGATCGACGACCTTCATACTCGGTATCTTGGGCACGAATACTTCGCCGCCCTGCATCTGCTCGATGCAGCGGATGACAAACCGCACGCCCTGTTCAAGCGAAATCCAGAAGCGGGTCATGCGTTCATCGGTAATCGTTATGCTTCCGCTTTCACGCTGTTTCAAAAAGACAGGCACAACGCTGCCACGGCTGCCCACCACATTGCCATACCTGACACAGCTAAAACGCACATTATGGCTGCCTGCGTAGGCATTGCTTTGTACAAATAATTTCTCGGCCGCCAGTTTGGTCGCCCCATACAGGTTGATCGGATTGACAGCTTTATCGGTGCTCAACGCCAAAACACGGGAAACATCCCTATCCAGGGCTGCATCGATGACATTGCTGCTGCCCAGAATATTGGTCTTGATGGCTTCCATTGGGTTGTACTCGCAGGCCGGTACCTGTTTCAGCGCCGCGGCATGGACGACGATATCCACCCGGTTGAATGCCCGTTTCAGGCGATCCAGGTCACGCACGTCCCCGATGAAATATCGCAGGCTGTCATGGTCAAACCCGGCATTCCGCATTTCATGCTGTTTAAGTTCATCCCGGCTGTAGACAATAATTTTCGCCGGGTTGTATTCATTGAGCATGATTTCAATGAATTTTTTACCAAACGAACCGGTACCACCGGTCACCAATACCACTTTATCTTTCCAGTTCATAAGTCTTTCCTGTACCTGATTCTTTTGATATTATTCCGACTTTCGCAATATCACCATAGGGTATTGACCTTTTTCGCCTAAAAGGCGAGGAAAGGCTTCTTCGAGGTAATACAACAACCACAACCAGAAACTGCCCAGCAATGCAGGCTGGATGACAGCGCGCAGGAAGCGTACACTGACCGAGCGCCAGCAGCGAATTTCAAAATCCATCCCCTTCAACATTTCACGAAGGCCCTGAGCAGTCAATTTTTGTACATAAGTACCGGTGGGCTCCTTTTCAACCGGAGAGATCGATTCGACTTCAGAATGACTTGTCCGGGGAGATTTGCCGGTATTTTTACCAAAAAGTCGTTCCATTCCCTTTATCAGCGGTTGCATTCGTCTCATCAAGGGCGATGCTTTCCAGCCGTTGACCACCACACTGCTTGCACCGGGTTTCATCAAGCGCTGAAATTCGTTGTAACTTTTTTTCTGGTCGGGTATCGAAACATGGTGCAGTGTATGCAAGGAAACAATCCCGTCAAAGGCCTGCGATTTGAACGGCAGATTTGCCACATCGGCCACAACAAAAAGCCCATGTTTTCCGATCCGGGTGCGGGCTTCTTGCAGGGCGACGATGGAAATATCCACACAAACCCGATACCGGTATCCTGCTGAATAAGTGAGATACTCTGGGTATTGGATGGGCCCGCAGCCGGCATCCAGCAGGAACTGCCCTTTCGGCGGCAGATAACGGTTCACCCGCAAATGACAGCGATGGATATAACCATGCGAAACGGACCGCAGGTCTTCATAACGGGCGTTCTGGTAAAAACCCTCGCTGCCCTCATTCCATCCGATCCTGTCATAGAACTGGCGTACCTCCTGCTTGGTATGAGCATCACTCATTCATTAATCCTCAATCGCCTTCCACTCCATTGGTTCACCGGCAAGGTATCGGAATGTCGGCTCGAAAGTCTTGAAGGTATGCGGGGAAAATACTTCATTGATAGGGTTTTGCCTGTAATCTTCCCAAAGTCTGACCAGATGCCAGGGAAATGGCAGCGGGAATTCAAAGAAAAACCGGTATGCATACCGCCAGGCCAGTTCGATCTGGTCTCCAGTCAATCGGAAGGCAGATGGTTTTTCAAGTACGGATCCGATCGTTTTATAAAAACGAACCCATGAGTCAGGATCCAGCGTAAAACCGCGCCCACGGTAGTGAGTCTGTCCGGCAACAATCACCGGCAGTCCTTGCAGCGCCATTTCCAGCCCGACTGTTGTGGTATACACCAGCCCGACATCCGCGACATCGACCAGATCATAGGTATTCACCTGTTCCTGCGGTGAAATCAAATGGATGTATTCAGGAAGGGTGGGCAAAACGTTGTGTACGACAGTTTCCATGGAAATCCCGTGGGTTAATACCTCACCGGGGTGAATACGAATCACCAGTTGCACATCGGGGCGTCCGGCGAAGTACTGTACCGTCCGGGCAATCCACTCAGACATGCTTTCGCTGAAAATCTGGCGACCCAGCGTCAGGCTGTCACCCAAAACATTGGTCGCCAACAAAACGACCGGGCGCTGATCCAGCCCCAATGCCATGCGGGCATGTTCCCCGCCGCGCGCGGGGTGATCCTGCCACCGGCGGGCGAAGTTTTCCCAAAGATCAGCCCGCTGCCGGGCTGAAAACCACTGCCGCAGACGTTTATTCTGATCTTCGGTGAGCGGGATCCCTTTCCGGGCATTCCATAGCGAGGTGGTATCCTGCCGCATGACCTCGGAATTTTGTGCCAGCCAGATGCGTTTCCGTTGGTCTCCAAATTCATAAGTGATCGTGGGAATATCCAGCAGTCTGGATACCCGATATAAAACTCCAAATTCCTGGATGGTTCCATTGGGGACGATAACTGAATCAGGTCGGTTGATACGCAGCCATTGATAGGCATAACGTGCCATGGCTTTGTTTCGTTCCAGCCGCAGTTGATAAATTTCGCTGTCCAGGCTGACATCCTCATTTTGCAATGTGTATTGGGTATCATACAGAGAAACCTGCTCAGCGATGCTCTGAAGCTGTTCAGGCAGCGGTTTGTATGCCGGGTGTGAACTCATAAACGGGACCGCATCCATCAGCGGTGAAGCAATTCCGAGAACTTTTCGGGCATAGGCATTTTGCCGGCGTAAATCAAACAGGTTAATCTGTTTACGCCAGTCTCCATAAGGCAAATATCCCAACGTGACCTTATGGCCCTGTGCGGCCAGCGCCACCCCCATCAATGCTGCATGTTCGATCCAGTAGTGCAAAGTAGCAAAGATCAAAATTTTTTTACCGGTTTTTGCTGTTTTCCTGATCTCTGTTGCCTGGCTGACTATTTCCGGCAGGTTTTCATTGAGATTTTTCAATGAAAAACGACTCTGGATCGGTTTGCCGCGCTGTCTTAATAACCAATACACCTCGGCTGTAAAGGGTATTTGTCCGAGTATGTTTTTTACGGTTTCCTTGCTTGCGCTCAACATATTATAAATCCTCTATACTCCATTCAAGCAGAGGCCGAACAGGGCCCAGGCGCGGCTCAGGCCATTGGTTCCCCGGTGCGCCTGCCCCATCTACATTGAAAGTTATTGCCTGTTCATCTTGAAAATACCGCTTGATCCGATAGGTGCTGGCATTCATGCCGACCACAAACCGGCCTTCGTTCAAATAATTCGCCGGTATCACACAACGGCTTTTATAGTGCCCCTCCCGGCGCATACCATAACGATCAAACTGGGCTGGATCATCCGTATCAAATGATGTCAGAATATATTCCCCTCGCGTGCTCAACAAGTAAACACCAATCCTCAGCCCGGCAACAGGTCTGTCAAGTCGATACTCCACCTCGATTGAAAAAGGTTCAGTGGAGCGAACCGTATCCCTGATTCTCCCGTCCTGAGAACGCAGCCGGATGGCAACAGGCAAAAAAGGTTCTGCGTTTGCCGGGATTTCCTCCGCGCTCCAGGTTCGCTCCCCTTCCTGGGATACCCCTTGTGACAGATAAAAGTCGACTGCCTGTGCGGTGGGTGCGCGCATGATCATTTGTCCATGATCGATGACAAGCGTCTCTTCAGTCAGCCTTAAAATTGCCGACATATTATGGCTTACGAATAATATCGTCCGCCCCTGGCTGGCAACCTGGTCCATCTTTCCCAGGCATTTCCTTTGAAATTCAGCATCCCCGACCGCTAAAACTTCATCCACCACCAGAATTTCCGGTTCCAGATTGGCTGCTACAGCAAATGCCAGACGCAGATACATGCCGCTTGAATACCGTTTGACCGGGGTATCGATAAATTGTTCCACTTCAGAAAAATCTACAATCTCATCAAATTTTCGCTCGATTTCAGCACGCTTCATGCCCAAAATTGCTCCGTTCAGGAAAATATTTTCCCTTCCGGTCAATTCTGGATGAAACCCGGTACCTACTTCCAGTAGAGAACCCACCCGGCCGCGGATCTCAGCATAACCGGTAGTGGGATCCGTCACGCGGGAAAGAATTTTGAGTAATGTACTTTTCCCGGCGCCGTTTCGCCCGATAATACCCAATACCTGCCCCTGCCGGACATCAAAGGAGACATCCTTCAATGCCCAAATAGTGCCTGCCTCCTTTGACAGACGTCTTTCTTCATCGGTGGGTTTGTGGAAAATCCTACCCAGCGAATCCCGCAGCGTTTGATACTTTATGACCGGGGTACCGATGTGATATTGTTTACCAAGATTTTCAGCATGAATGGCAATATCTGACATTTTTACACCATATCAGCAAACAAACGTTCGGTTTTGCGGAAATACAGCAGACCGGTGATCAGCAATATAATCGAGACGGAGGCGGAAATGATCATGGTCATGCCCGGTGCCGCCCGACCACCGCCCAGAAGCGCCCACCTGAACGCTTCAACCACACCCACCATTGGATTGAGTGCATAGATAATTTGCCATTTTTGGGAAAGCATACTGGCAGGATATACAATGGGTGTGATAAAAAGCCAGAATTGGGTCAGAAACGGGGTGATGTAATTGACATCGCGATAAAGCACATTTAATGCCGCCAGCCATAACCCCACACCCAGAGCAGTGATGAGGGTTAAAAGTACAAACACAGGCAAGGTCCAGATATTCACCGTCGGGGTAATATGGTAGTAAATCATCATGCCGATCAGAATCACAAAGGCAATCAAGAAATCCACCACACCGGAAAGCACCGAGGAAAGTGGAAGGATGATGCGTGGAAAATAGATCTTGGTGATCATATGCGCGTTGGTAACCAGTGACCGGCTGGCACTGGAGACGGCGCCTGAAAACAATTCCCAGGCCAATAAACCCGAATAGGAAAAGATCGGGTAGGGTATTCCATCAGACGGCATCGCAGCCAATTTCCCGAAGAAAATACTGAATACAATCATCGTCATAAAAGGTTTTATTACCGCCCAACCGATCCCCAAAATGGTCTGTTTGTAACGGACTTTCAAATCCCGCCAGGTCATAAAAAAGATCAGTTCGCGATAATTCCACAAATCACGAAGATTAATCAATGACCAACCCCGCGCCGGGCGCAGGATGACCAGGGGAATTTCTGTTGTTTGATTTTGGTTTATTGCTGCCATACTATTATGTCCATATACCAAATTTTTATATCGTTTTACGAAAGGATCGGTACCAATCAATCGTTCTTTTTAATCCTTCTTCAAAGGCCACCCTGGCTCTGAAACCAAAATATTCGGCAGCCCGCTCCGTATCCAGCCTGCGGCGAGGTTGACCATTTGGTTTGCTTGTATCCCATACCAGCTCCCCGCTAAAACCCGTCAAACGCGAAATCAACTCGGCCAGGTCTTTAATCGATATTTCGTACCCTGAACCAATGTTGACCGGCTCCGGGCCATCATACTTCTCGGTAGCCAGCAAAATCCCCTCGGCGGCGTCTTCTGCATAAATAAATTCCCTGGTCGGTGTTCCATCTCCCCACACAACAACCTGCCTGTCACCATTGTCAATGGCTTCAAGAAATTTCCTGATCAATGCCGGAATGACGTGTGAGGATGCCGGATTGAAGTTATCGCGCGGCCCGTACAAATTAACCGGCAGCAGGAAAATGGAATTGAAGCCATACTGTTGTCGATATGCCTGTGATTGTACAAGCAGCATCTTCTTGGCCAGGCCGTAAGGTGCATTGGTTTCTTCAGGATACCCATCCCAAATATCTTCTTCATGGAAAGGCAGCGGTGCAAATTTAGGGTAAGCGCAGATTGTACCAATGGCAACGAATTTTTCCAGATTCCTTTTCCAGGATTCATGGATTAGTTGAACACCCATCATCAAATTATCGTAGAAAAATTCGGCCGGTCTTTCGCGGTTTGCTCCAATACCGCCTACATGGGCGGCCAGATGAATGACGATATCCGGTCTGGCATCATCCAGCATGCGTTGGATATCATTCAAATTGACCAGGTTGTAATCTTCAATCTTCGGTACAAAAATATCCTTCTGCTGCACCCCGCGAGCCAATAGTTTATCCAGGATATAGGATCCCAAAAACCCCGCCCCTCCGGTTACACAGACTTGTTTGTACTGCCAGTTGAATTGTTTTTCCATCTCCGCTTTTTCCTCTATCCGTCACCAAGCCCGGCCGTTTTACTCGACTCATCAGCTTCCTGAGTTTGTGGGGTGTCCAAAAAGATTTTTAATCCAACAATTCTAAAATTAGCAACCACTTTATCCGGTTTGGGATCAGAATCCGTAACGACGATGAAACCCTGTTCAAGACAGGTGAGCTTGCAGACCTCAGCAACATCTCCACTGCCGATCAACCTGACATACCTGGTGCCCGATGGAGGCAAATCCTTGAGCGCGGTGATCATGCGCTCTCTGACCAGGCGATACAACTGGAAAGAAGTATTAATGTAATCCAGCGTCAGACGCGCTCGAAGCGAGATACCTTCCGGGGTGATGATATATTTCAACTTACGGCGCTGTGCCCGGCGAACTTTGACGTATCCCTTATCGATCAGCCTTTTCAGATGCCAATTGACCGTTCCGACGGCAACCCCCAACTGTGATGCCAGAGAGGCTTGTGTGGTTTCCGGATCTTGCTCGATCCTTTCCAGGATATTCAGATCGTGCTGCTGTTCAGATTGATAGGTCATAAGAATTCAATATTCAACCACTGAATTATAACCTTAAATGAACACAGGTCAAGGTGGTAAACCGGTATCAACTCAAGGAAAAATCCCTGACTTCCGTTGAGCCTTGCCAGACCTGGCCTAATCCTCAATGACTTTCAGGTGTAGATCGCGAAGCTGGTCAGGCAGAGCTGCGGAAGGTGCATCACTCATCACATCGCGGGCTGCCTGGTTCTTGGGGAAGGCGATTACTTCACGGATATTCGGTTCTCCGGTAAAAATCATACACAACCGGTCGATACCGGGGGCAATGCCTCCATGGGGAGGAACGCCGTATTCAAAAGCTTCTAGAATATGCCCAAATCGTTCCCGAGATACTTCAGGCTCCAGCCCAATCAATTTGAAAACTTTTTCCTGGAGGGCGCTGTCATGGATCCGGATCGAACCTCCACCCACCTCATAGTTATTCAAAACGAGGTCATACTGCTGGCCGCGCATCTTGCCGGGGTGTTCCTCCAGCATGGGCAAATCTTCCTCGACCGGTGCGGTAAACAAATGATGGCTGGGATCCCACCGTTTTTCATCTTCAAGCCACACCAACCACGGAAAATCGATCACCCAGCAGAAAGCCAGCAGGTTGGGATCAGCTAAATTCAACAAATCACCGAACTGAACGCGCAGCCGGCCCAAAACATCGAACACCACAGCGGGTTTATCCGCCACAAACAAGAGCAGATCTCCATTTTCGGCTTCCATTCGCCCCAATAACTTCTCCTGCGCTCCAGGCGTCAGGAACTTGCTGAAGGAAGAGCGTTGTTCCCCTTCTTCAGAAATGGCCAGGTAAGCAAGGCCTTTTGCTCCATGCTGGAGTGCGAAGGCATTCAACTCATCGATCTGCTTGCGGCTGTAATATCCCAAGCCTTTGGCATTGATCCCTCTTACCTGGTTGCCCATTCCGGCCGCCTGATCAAATACCTTAAAACCGGTATTTCCGCACAGATCGGTAACATCTTTCAATTCCAGCCCAAACCGTAAATCAGGGTTATCCTTGCCAAAGCGTGCCATTGCCTCATCGTAAGTCAGGCGCGGCCACGGTGTTTGAAGCATCCGCTTTTCCGGTAGATATTGCTGAACAAATTCCGTAAACATGCCCTCGACTAGGTTCATCACATCCTCCCGATGCACGAACGACATCTCGATGTCAAGCTGGGTGAATTCGGGCTGCCGGTCACCGCGCTGGTCTTCATCGCGAAAACAGCGGGCAATCTGGAAATATCTTTCGATCCCGGCCACTTGCAGAAGCTGTTTCAATTGCTGGGGTGACTGCGGCAGGGCATAAAACTGACCCGGATAGACTCGCGAGGGAACCAGATAATCACGTGCTCCCTCGGGTGTGGTTTTGAACAGGATGGGGGTTTCTATCTCGAGAAAACCCTTGTTATCCAGATAATCGCGAATGAATTTGACAAACCTGTGACGGATGGTCAGATTACGTACCATGCGTTCGGTGCGAAGATCCAGATATCGATATTTCAGGCGCAGGTTCTCATCCACCGCCTCTTCCTTATTAACAAGAAACGGCAGGGGTTTGGAAGGGCTCAGAACCTTCAGGGATTTTGCCATTACTTCGATCGCACCGGTAGCCATATTGGGGTTTTCTGATCCAGCCGGGCGGGCACGAACCACTCCCTCAATCTGGATCACCCACTCAGAGCGCACCTGTTCGGCGAGTTTATAATGCTGCGGCAGGCTCTCCGGATCAATGACAATCTGAACGATACCAAAGCGATCACGTAAATCAAAAAACAGTATCCCCCCATGATCCCGGTATCGATGCACCCATCCCGCCAATTTGACAGTCGCACCTACATGTTTACTGGATAATTCTCCACAGGTATGGGTCTTGTACATAGTTCATTCCTCCGGTCGGCAATATCGGCTAATTATACCTTTGTAACGCCAATCGAAAAGAGCCGAGTTTTATTACAGCCATTTTTTCTTTCGCAGCCAGAAGAACATGAACACCGGAGTACCCGCCAACAGGATGAGAGCAACAGCGAACCCAACTGGACCCGTTATACTGGCAAACTCGGGCGGAGCAGTGAAAAAATTCATTCCAAAAAAAGACGCTATAAAAGAGATTGGCATCAGGAAAGTTGTAATGATCGTCAGGGTTTTCATGATGTCATTCAGACGGTTGTTCACGACCGAAAGGTAGGTTTCGAGCGCCCCGCCCAACAGGTCACGCATGCTTTCGCTGATATCGTGCAGGCGGACGTAATGATCATACACATCGCGGTAATATAACCTGTCTTTCTGTTTGACGACCGCGAAATCTCCTCTGGCCAATTTGTTGACCACCTCACGCTGGGGGGTCAAAATACGGCGTAAGGTCAACAGCGACCGTTTTGTGGTGAACAGCGTTTCCAACAAGGTTGACTTGGGATCGGAAAAAATATCCTGTTCGATGGTCTCAATCAGATCGTCCAACCGGTCAATAACCTGCATATACCCTGCTGCAATTTCCTCCATCACCTGGTAAAGCAGTCCGCCAACTCCCCGTTGAAAAATTCTTTCATCGCGCAACGAATTCTGCCAGCTCTTGTCGATGGATGCAAAATCTTCCGTGTGGTAGGTCACCAGGTAATTGGGGCCCAGAAAAATATCCAATTCCTGTGATCCGAGCAGATCATCCTCTGATTGGTCGAAAGTGATCGAATGCAGCACGATATAGACGTAATCGCTCCAGTCATCGATCTTGGGAACATGGATCTGAACCAAGGCATCCTCGATGGCCAGGGGATGAAAATGAAATACATTCTGAAATAAATCAGAAACCTGTTCAACGGGTTCATTTTGAATATCCAGCCAGAAAAACCCTGTTTCATCAACTAAATATTCGGGGATCCGATTCCATCCATCGGCTTCCTCTCGCGTTCCGGAGGATTTGACTTGCAACGTCCTGATCATAAACTCTCCTTACATCTGGGAGATCAATATTGATGATGGATTAATCATAACCTTTCAAGATAAAAATGTCTGCACTTAAAATAAACGGCCGACAAGGCAATTGCCTTATCTGCCGTTATTCATCCCATATCCCAGGCTACTCGTATTTCAATGCCGTGATCGGCGGCATGGTGGCCGCATTCAAGGCCGGATAGATCCCCGAAATCAGTCCAATCAAAGTGGAGAAAACCAGAGTAAACAGCAACAGCCAGGGCGGCGTGTAAACGGAAATTGTGGGAGAACTTCCCATAGTTTCCTGTGCAATCTGTGAGGCCAGATACACCTGGCCAAGAACATTCACGATTTTTCCGGCACTCCAGCCTAAAATCACCCCGCCAATCCCGCCAATTAATCCAATCCCCGAGGCTTCGCCCAAAAAGATGGTCATAATCTGCCGGTTGGTGGCGCCTACGGCCTTCATCAGGCCAATTTCGCGTGTCCGCTCCAGAATGGCCATGGCCATGGTATTGGCAATCCCGATTGCAGCCACAAACAGGGAAATGGCACCAATTCCCCCAAACCCAATCTGCAGGATCACGTAAAAACTGTTAATCCCCTCGATGTAGGATTGTGGTGTATAGGCGCTGAAACCCATTTCGGTGATTTGATCGACAATGTCGACTGTTTTATCCACGTCTGCGGCTTTAACAATCACCTGGTTATACCCATCTTTATTGCGGTTGATGCGTTTATTCATGAACCATTCGTTCCAGTTGGTCATTTCATCCAGCCGCATATACATCGACCAATCCGATTCTCCGCTTGTTTCCGTCAATACGCCGGCAACCCTCAACTGAACTGTCTTGCGGATTTCGTTGCCGTCCGAGTCATACTTGATCAAGGTCATTTTAATAGTTTGACCGAAGAGATCTGGCGGTTCAATGGGTTCAGCCCCCGGGCGTGGGCGTGGGTCATAAAAATTCTTGGCTACCTGGGTGCCGATGACCACTGTGCCTCGTTCCAGCGCGGTAACGCCCTGAGCAGCGGTATACCCCAGTGAAGACAGATCGTCCACCCCGATGCCAATCTGGTTGGAATACCCTTCCAGTTTGTTGTATTGCATGATCGTTCCCCCCATCAGGTAGTCACGCGGTACGACAAATTCCACCCCATCGATGGCTGCCAACTCTGCCAGGGTCTGGTCACTGATGGGGGTGAAGTTGGGCGAGCCATCCGCCTTCATAGTCTCTTGATAGAGCGGATACACCTGTATCTGGGTCAATTCCCCAATACCATACAGTTGTGATGTTGCATTGCGCTGCAAACCCATTGCCAGGGACACGAGTACCACAACGGAAGCCGTGCCGATAATAACGCCCACGGCTGTCAGGGCCACCCTGCCTTTGCGGCGGCCCAGATTGGAAAAAATGAGAGAAGCCAGGTCAATGAATTTCATTCAGCATCTTTCCATTTATGGGCCCTTCACCGGGGCAGGGATAATGACGCCCCCTCCTTCGATTGCTCCACCCTCGGTCGGCATTTCCGGTACAGTCTCCATCTGGTTCTGGTCAACCCCGCTGTCCAACCCAACCAAACCTTTGATGAACCGCCAAACTTTCTGCCAGAATGTCTCGGCCACAGGCGGGTTAATCGGCTCACTCATACCGCCGTCCTCAGGGGTTTCCATGACCGGCATTTCAACTACATTCAAAACCAGATCCTGTGAAATGACCTGCGGCTGATTGAAATCATCCACATAATCCACGGTGACGGTGATCGTCACCTCGCCGGCAGTATCAGGGGTCAGCATGGCATCCTGGGTAAGATAACCACCGGCATCCAGGTATCCCACCTGCATGGTGCCATTTTCTACGAAACCATTGGACGCAGTAACCTTCATGTTTCCCAGGATGACACTTTTCTTGCCGATATTTACAATCTGGAGAGGCAGAGCATTGGGCTGGAAAGCAAACAGGTCACCGGGTTCACGGTAAAAACTGATATTGATCATCGGGATCAATTTAACCAGCAGCGTAATGACCTGGTCATCCACCAATGTTTCACCCTGGGCATCTATATATACAAATGATATTTTGAGTGTGTAGGCACCCGGATTGGTGGTCACATTGACTATCAAAGGCTGGGAAGCTGTGTAGGTGGCGCCGACAGTGATATCTCCCAGAGCTTGCACATTGGATCCACCGAGGGGAGAAAAGTTGGTGAAATCACCGCCGGTGGCCGTATAACTTCCGCCGGGCGTATCGGTCCCGCTGGGGACCTCCACAGTGGCACCGCCAACCACCATGTTAACGCTGCGGGCAATCTCACTACCCATATTGGTGATTTCCAGGAATAGCTCGAATTGCGAACCGGGTTGCAGTTCCGCGATATTCGTCGTTGCCCGGGTGACCAACAGGCGCGGGCGGGAAACTTCAACCGTGGGGGTGGCCGTGGGTTCGATGTACGGGACGGGGGCAAGATGAATGCTGATGTTAAAAGATTCGGAATAGGCGACATTATTGGCATCGGTATAGCTGATGGCAAGCTGCAGCGGCTCCATGACATATCCCCATACAGCCGATGCCACATAGAAGCTCTGCGATACTGTTTTCGAAGTACCTTCCTTTAATCCATTCAGGGTTTTTATCCCGCCTGTTTCCAATGGTGAGAAATTGGTTCCGCTGAAAGATAAAACAAGATTCTTGGCGTCTTCCTGCCCTTTGTTATACACCTCCAAGTACAAGGTGAAATTTCCACCGGCGTCAACCTCTGCGGGTTCGGTGTAATAAGATTTGACAACAATCATCGGACGTCCGGTAGTTTGTGCAACAGAGGTCTCGGTCCCTGTTGTTTCAGGAGAAGGAGTATCAGCCTGTAATGCCAATCCATCCGACGGATTTTGAACTACATCACGAGGGATTTTTCTTGTATCAGAAAAACCTGATAAAACCGGCAGTGCTTCAACCGGTGATGCAGCCATTGCCAGTTCCAACAGGATGGCAGTGGCAAGTAATAGTCCTTTGATTTTCATACCTGTTCCTCCAGGGTGGATTGGACAACACCTTGTTTTTCTGCTGCTATTTCTCCGTTCACCACGCGCCCATCCAGCAGATGGATGACCTGGGTGGCATATTTTGTGAGGCGGAAATCATGTGTGACAACCAGTATCGTTTTACCGCTTTGCTGAAATTCGCTGAGCAGCTCCATGATACGGTCACCGCTTTTTGAATCCAGATTGCCGGTCGGCTCATCCGCCAAAATAATCGCCGGGTCATTCACCAGCGCACGCGCCAGCGCCACGCGCTGCTGCTGGCCGCCGGACAGTTCATGCGGCCGGTGATGCGCCCATTTTTCCAGCTCAACCTTTTCGAGAAGACTTGTTGCAATCTCGTTCCGTTTCCGAACCGGCGTGCCGTTGAAACGCATGGGGAACGCAATGTTTTCCAAAGCGCTTAAACCCGGTACCAGGTTAAAAGCCTGAAATACAAAACCGATTGTTTTTTGACGATAATGTGAAAGCTGGTTCTCGTCCATTTGAGCGATATCGGTGCCGGTGACCAGCAGCCGTCCTGCACTGGGGCGATCCAGACCACCAATCAGATGCAGCAGTGTGCTTTTCCCCGAACCGGATGGCCCCATGACAAAGCAAAAGGAATTTCGTTCGATCACCAGATCAATTCCTGCCAATGCATGAAGCTTGTTGGCTCCCATCTGAAATGTACGAAACAGACCTTCGGTTTTAATAATTGGGTCGGTCATTTTTCTACATGAATACCTGAATGGCAGTCACATTGCTGCCCAGAAGCGCGGCGCCAAATCCAATGAGCGCCTGCAATATGAGAATGATCAGCATGGTAACGGTGATGCCCGTCACTGTCTTGGTAGTCGAAACTTTCCCGGCTGCCCTGGCGCCAGAAATGACAAGAATCACTTGCCAGATCCAGTAAATATCGATCAGTGAAAGCAAGGCATTCATAAACAGGTTCAGGTTGCCCGTCCCTGCAGGAGTAAAGCCCGCCAATCCCTGGGTCTGGATAAGACTCCCACTGGAGAATACTGCGGCAGCTCGAACCAGGTCGCGCAGCGCAAAAGGCATACTGGCCCATGCCACCAGGTTAAGCGCTGTGCCGGCTTTGACGGCGCTGCCCATTGCGGTCAGCACCAGGTACACCAGACTGCCGACAATCAGCCACCCCAACCAGACTTTGGCAACTGCTGCGATGGCAGGCAAAACAAAGATAAATTCTGTACCGGATGTCGCTTGCAATGCCTGCCTGTATTGTTCCTGCTGCTCAAGTGTGTAGTATTGGAAATACTCCGGCAGTTGGGCAGGATTGTCCAGTCCAATTTTTTGCTTTATCACACCATTGGCTGCCGCCAAAATGACCGCTGCCACGCAGAGGACCAGCAAAGCCGGAAACCAGACCGCCTTATCCGCTTCGACGACCTTCAATATGGTTTGCCTGGGTCGAATAAATATCTTGATCAACCAGGACCAATCCGCCTTCTTTTTGATTTCTTCTGTTGGAACCGCGTTTGTTTCAAGCATCTGTTACGCTCCCATTCGATGAGATGATCGGCTTCCCGAAAAGAAAAAAGAGGTTGAAATTTTGATTACACCTCACCTGCTGAAAAAAGCACTACATAATCTGGCCGAAAAGAATCAGCCTATTATCAGACGTTTATGGTGTTGGATTAGTTCCCAAAAAAGTGGGCGAATCTTGCTTCCCTTCATGATCTTCTTCTTTGTCGCCCATTTTTTCTTGCAATCCCATCGCCGGTTCTGCCCCTTGAATAAACAAACTGTTTGTTCAGGTTCCAGTCAAGATCAGTTGTGCATTGATCAGTCACAAATTGCTTACGCTATTATAGACTCATTTTGTTGGACCATCCCAATTTGAAACGATCCTGTTTAACAAGTTCAAAACATCCCTCAAAATCTTGCCTTGAGTTTTGGCTTGAAAATTGCATCCTTTTTCACGAAAGTTTTACCTGATTCCTGCATTAAGCCGGCCAGCTCAATGGACGCCAGTCGGAATAATCAGATAACTGAATCAGCATTCATGCATATTTTTTGGAGAATTGCATCCTCATGAAATCTTTGCGAAAAAAAGTGATCCGTTTGCTCCCATTGTTACTGGTGGTTCTGTTGGGCATCGCCACACCGGTCTCTGCAGCCATCAACCAGATCATTCTCACAGAAACCATTTTCTTTACTGCCGAAAAAGGTTTTTACAACGAATCACTTCAGGCTGTGCTTGTTGAAGAAAACAGCCCATTGAAAGACTACTCCGAGACCCTTTCAGGGCACTCGGCATCAGCCGCCGAAATCATCTGGCTGGGAAGCCAGACCATCGATTACGGGTTTAATCCCAAGGTACTGCTGATTAATCTCAAGGTTTTGGGCTGGCTGGATCAGGAACCCTCCGAGTTGCTAACGCCGTTTGTCCAGAGCATGACAGAAACACTTTGGGAAGGGTACACGGAATACCTGACTGGAACAAGGTCAGTCACCCTCAAAACGGGTGCCACAGTTCAAATCGGCGATTCCAATTCAGCCACATTTGCCCTGGCTTACTATCTGGCTTCCAGCCTGGATACTGAAACCGCCCTGGTGGAAATGCTTTCGGAATGGAAGACCACTTATCAGGAAATATTCGGCGTCGATCCGGCTATCAAGGAGCCTGCATCAGTTCCGCATGCCATACCCGGTATAAAACCATTTCTCCAACTGCCCTTTACTCAATCAGCAAGCAGTTACATTGCCGTCAACAGTTTCTTTGATCACTCGGTGCCCAGTATTTTCGATGACAGCATCCTTCGTTTTGACGGAAAAACGGTCACCACGGCGAGTTTTTCCACCTGTACACTGGGTGTAAGCTGTTACGGTGGGCACAACGGGATCGATTATAAAACCGGGGCCGGCATGCCCATCCTGGCTGCTGCCGACGGCACCGTTGTCTATAAATATTACAACACCGATCCCGGCGCCGGCAACGTGGACAGCGGCCTTTACATCGACCACAATAACGGCTACCGCACTGCCTACTGGCACATGGACCCGATTGTGGTGGAGTATGGACAAACGGTTAAGGCCGGCGATCTCATCGGTTACAGCGGCAACATCGGCCAATCCAGCGGGGCTCACCTGCATTTCGGACTGCGTTTGGTCGACCAAAACAAATCCGTCGATCCCTTTGGCTGGTGGTCCAATTCTGTGAGCGATTACTGGGGAGACAGCACATGGATGTGGACTGGTGATTTAACCGCTGACATGGGTGAAGCGCAAACCCAACTCTTCTACCGAAATTACTGGTACCGCGTTGACAGTGGTTATAACGGCAGTTCGTTTTGGACATACGAAGTGAAAACCCAGGCGTCAAGTACCAATTGGGCAATCTGGGGCACATACATCAATACTGCCGGGCAATACAATGTTTATGCTTATTGGCCAAAAGACAGCACCAATACCACCAATGCACGTTACAAGATCTTTCATTCGGCAGGTACAAACACTGTCGCAGTCAACCAGGCCGCCAATGGCGATCAGTTTGTATTGTTGGGAGCCTACACATTTGCCAAAGGACCGGCAGCAGTTCTCATGGACGATTACACCGGCGCTTCGGGTGGAAAAGTACGCTTTGATGCCATTAAATGGGAGTTGAAATCCGGCGCTACCAACACCCCCAATCCAACGATTGTTGCAACAGCCACTTCGACCAGCACAAATACTACGCCTGTCGGGAGTGAGAGGGTCAACATAGCGCTGGGTAAAAAAGCATCCCAATCCAGCCAGTTCGGTACTGACCCCGTCCGCGGAAAACCCAATCTGGCTGTGGATGGGAATACCAACGGAAATTACACTAAAAGCTCTGTCACCCATACCAAAAGTGAGAGTACTGCCTGGTGGCAGGTAAACCTGGGCTCAATACAAAATATTTCACAAATTACAGTCTGGAACCGTACCGACTGCTGTTCAACCCGTCTGTCGAATTTCTACGTCCTGGTTTCCGATGTCCCCTTTACCTCCACATCACTGAGTACCACCCTCAAACAGAGCGGCGTCAGCTCTTATTTCTTCTCAGGAGCAGCAGGCACAACCACCAACTTCGATATCGGCCGCACTGGGCAATATGTGCGCATACAGCTTAAGGGAACCAACTATTTGTCTCTGGCCGAGGTTCA
>JAJFTV010000020.1 GCA_021372725.1 Chloroflexota bacterium
GGGGTTGTGTTGACCCTTTTGTTTCAAGGAAGTCGCGGGGTGTCAGAGAAACGATTTTGAAAAGGAGAAGCAAAATATAGATTTTTTATAGGGCATATTAGGGACATAATTAGCTCATTTCAAATAAGATAATAATATAACGGGAGTTTGAAATCCCGTTCTTAACTTGGCTGACTGCTGCTAAAGCACAAACCATTATGCGCTGCCTAGCAACATACGAATATTTGAAATATTAAGGAGGTCAATCATGAGTACAAAAAAGACAATAAGTCATTTTGGAAAACACAAACTGGAAACAGACTCAGCTCCCAACGGAGACTCACAACTGGCTGCCAGTGGTGAACTGCACCAGATCGCCGGAGGAGAACACCCCGCACTTACTACAAACCAGGGCGTTCCGCTTTCTGACAATCAAAACTCGCTCAGGGCTAATCCGCACGGCCCTACGCTTCTTGAGGATTTCATCCTTCGCGAAAAAATCACGCATTTCGATCACGAACGGATTCCCGAACGGATTGTCCATGCACGGGCAACCGGAGCACATGGCTACTTTGAGCTGACCACTTCATTGAAACAATATACCACAGCCCGGGTACTCACTGAGGTCGGCGAGAGAACACCGGTTTTTACTCGAATATCGACCGTCGCAGGCGGCGCAGGTTCAGTAGATACTCCCCGTGACGTACGTGGATTTGCCGTCAAGTTTTACACGAAGGAAGGTAACTGGGACCTGGTAGGCAATAACATCCCGGTTTTCTTTATCCAGGACGCCATCAAATTCCCCGACCTCATCCATGCTGTTAAAATGGAACCTGACCGCGGTTTTCCGCAATCAGCAACTGCACACGACACATTCTGGGATTTCATCTCGCTTACGCCTGAATCCATGCATATGGTGATGTGGATCATGTCTGATCGCACAATCCCACGTTCGCTGCGGATGATTGAAGGTTTTGGAATTCATAGTTTCCGGCTTATTAACAACGCCGGCGAATCAACTTTCGTCAAATTCCATTGGCGTCCAAAACTTGGTTTGCAGTCCACCATTTGGGATGAGACTGTCAAGATTTGCGGTGCGGATCAAGATTTCCATCGTCGTGATATGTTCGAGGCTATCGCGGCGGGTAATTTTCCCGAGTGGGAATTTGCAGTTCAGCTTTTCACGCAGGAGGAAGCGGATAAGTTCCCGTTCGATCATCTGGATCCGACCAAGCTGATTCCTGAAGAACTGGTACCCTTAAAAGTGATTGGCCGCATGGTGCTGGATCGTTGGCCGGATAATTTCTTCGCTGAAACGGAACAGGTTGCATACTGCCCAGCTAATGTCGTACCAGGTATTGATTTCTCGAATGATCCGTTGCTGCAAGGCCGTTTATTTTCCTATCAAGACACACAGCTTTCGCGCTTAGGTTCACCGAATTTTCACCAGATCCCGATTAATGCACCCAAGTGCCCGGTTTCCAACCAACAACGTGATGGACACATGCAGATGGCACAACCGGTTGGCCGGGTTGCATATGAGCCTAACTCCTTGTCTGAAAACTCTGCTCGCGAAACACCGGTAAATGGTTTTCGAAGCGCTGCGGTAACAGAAACAGGTGAGAAAAGCCGTATCCGTGCCGAAAGCTTTGCCGACCACTACTGCCAGGCGCGGCAGTTCTATTTCAGCCAAACCACATATGAGCAGGCGCACATTGCTTCAGCATTGGTATTTGAGCTTTCCAAGGTTGAACATGTTCACATACGGGAAGCGATCGTTGGTCATCTGCGAAATATCGAAGAAGATCTCGCCAACCGGGTCGCTGCAGGTCTTGGGTTCGATAAAATTCCCGACGCGCCAGCTACTGCAGCCCCTGTGCAGGAGTTGAGCCCTTCGCCGGCATTGCGAATCATCGGTAATATGAAAGACACGCTCATGGGACGCTCGATTGGTATCTTGGTCGCAAACGGTTCAGACGGCGTTGTTATCGAGAAGATTAAAAAGGCCGTAATAAATGCGGGGGCTACCGTGAAAATCATCGCCCCTAATGTGGGCGGGGTGAAACTTGCCAATGGCTCAATGCTGGCTGTTGATGGACAACTGGCTGGTTCCCCCTCTGTGTTATTTGACGCAGTCGCTGTTATCCTCTCCGATGAAGGTGTAAAGGTATTGTCAACGGAAAGTGCTGCGATCGATTTTGTTCGCGATGCTTTCGGTCATCTCAAAGGTATCGCCTTCGACAAAGGCGGCCGGGCACTTCTGAAAATTGCGAATATCGGACACGATGCGGGTGTTGTAGATACTGATGACATAGACAAATTTATTACTGCGGCAAAAACACGCCAATGGGACCGGGAAAAATTCGTTCGAACACTGGCATAACTGCTGGGGTTCGCAAACCAAAACACACGCTCCTCCCCGGCCCGGAAAAGCAGCCGCGGTTACTCGTTAATCTTGCCCCAACCGTTAGAGGCGGAATTCAAAAAACACGCCCATGCCTTGTCATTTTACCGGTTGATCTGTTCAATTTTCTGCTTGCTTTTTTTTGTTGAAAAATCAAATACCTTTGAAGCAAAATTCAAAGTTCATCGATTTTGAAATATCCAGGAGATACTCATCATGAGTCCGTGCTCCCCAACTGTCATCACCTCCAACTCCCATTTGCCCACTGGCTATCCGGACAACTGTATAGTGCACTTGTGGTAGTTCAAAGGGGTGCTTTGCGTTTTCCAATTCATGCGGAGTATATGGCAATGCAGAAAAATATAGCTCTTCACCGCTGAACAGAATTCCGCGGCCTCTCCGGTCGGT
>JAJFTV010000031.1 GCA_021372725.1 Chloroflexota bacterium
ATCTGGTTGAGTTTCACCAACAGGGCATTGGCAGCTTTTTCACGAATGGCACGTCGAATCCGTACCGGGTTGGTAACCAGTAAGTCATCACCTACAATCTGAATTTTATCGCCCACGTCCTGGACAAACCGCTTCCAGCCAGCCCAGTCATCTTCTGCGAACCCGTCTTCAATGGAAACAATCGGGTATTTGTCGATCCAGTCTTTCCAGAATTCGCCCATCTCCTCGCTGGTCAGTTTCTTTCCTTCGCTGCGCAGGTTGTATAAGCCAGTTTCGCTGTCATAAAATTCTGAGGCGGCCGGATCTAATGCGATGCATACTTGCTCACCAGGTTTGTATCCTGCCTTCTCGATGGCGGTCAGAATAACCTCTACGGCTTCCGCATTGCTTTTGAGGGCCGGCGCGTAACCGCCCTCGTCACCCACCAATGTGGTATAACCACGTTCTTTCAGGACTTTTTTTAGATTATGGTAAATTTCAGCGCCCCAGCGCAATCCCTCGGCAAAGGTGGGAGCACCCAAAGGCATTACCATGAATTCCTGGGCATCGGTGGATTGCCAGCTTGTGTGTGCTCCGCCGTTGAGAATATTCATCATGGGCACCGGAAGTACGTGCGCCGATACCCCACCGATATACCTGTACAGGGGCAGCCCCAAAGAATTGGCGGCTGCCTTGGAAATGGCCAGGCTGGTACCCAGGATGGCGTTTGCGCCGAACTTTGATTTATTGGGAGTGCCATCCATTTCGATCATGACTGTATCGAGTGCCATCTGTTCGGTGGCATCCCAGCCGACCAGCGCTTCGGCAATCTCGTTGTTCACGTAATCCACTGCCGTATGAACACTCTTGCCAAGAAAATCAGCCGGATCACCATCCCGCAATTCCAGCGCTTCGTGGGTGCCGGTGGATGCTCCTGACGGTACCGCTGCCCTTCCCCAACTGCCGTCAAACAGCAA
This sequence comes from Chloroflexota bacterium, assembly GCA_021372725.1. Classification (GTDB taxonomy): domain Bacteria; phylum Chloroflexota; class Anaerolineae; order Anaerolineales; family Anaerolineaceae; genus JAJFTV01. The sequence goes on from JAJFTV010000031.1 coordinate 957, forward strand.
CACCTCCACCTCTACAGTCGGGTTTCCTCGAGAATCGAGTATCTGTTGTGCAGCAATTGATTCAATTGTCGTATCCATAGTTACCTGCCTCAATTAAAAAATTTTCGTTTATTATTTACATTCAGGAGCTCAATATTTCAGCGCCCGATATGTTATCATGCCCGTCTGTTTATTTTAACCTGAAAGTTTTCAAGTATAAAGTCAACCTTGATCCTTTACCCGATGACGAGTCTCCCGTTGAAGGAATTTTATATCATCCATATTTCTTGACGTCATTGTGGACCGATTCCACCTCTTTGCAGGAGGCGAATAATATTACGTCGCTTCTTTTTCTTCCGCTTTGTGTGTTGCAGTTTTTCGGGTCTCGGCCTGCTGACATGCGGCCTGCTGACATGCGGCCTGGATGAATCTGGAGAACAATGGATGGGGTTTGTTCGGGCGGGAGAGGAATTCGGGATGAAACTGCGTTCCCACCATGAAAGGATGATTGGCGATCTCGGCGATCTCAACCAGTTTTCCGTCTGGCGAGAGGCCGGAATATCGCATACCGTGTTTGTAAAGAATATCCCGGTATGAATTGTTAAACTCAAAGCGGTGGCGGTGTCTTTCTTCTATGTAATCCGTCTGGTAGGCCTCTGCGGCGATAGTACCCGGCTGCAAATTGCAGGGATACAACCCCAGCCGCATGGTGCCGCCCATATCGGTGATGTTTTGTTGATCCGGCATCAGGTCAATCACCGGATCCGGTGTGCTGCGATCAAATTCGGTTGAATTCGCGTTTTGGGATCCCAAAACGTCCCGCGCAAATTCAACCACCATCAACTGCATCCCAAGGCATAAACCCAAATAAGGGATCTTGTTCTTACGGGCATAATTTGCTGCCATGATTTTTCCTTCGATGCCACGGCTGCCAAAGCCGCCGGGAACAATGATCCCATCGACATCTTCCAGTATCTCGCAGCCGGCATCTTTTTCGAGGTCAGTGGCATGGATCCATTTAAGATCCAGTTCAACGCCGTTATGAAGGGCTGCATGTTTTAATGCTTCCCGCACACTCATATAGGCATCGTGCAGCTCGACATATTTTCCAACCAATCCAATCCGGATGCTTGGTTTCTCCCGCCGGGTTTCGCTGACCAGAAACTCCCAGTTTTTCCAATCCGGTTCACAGCGCGGCTGTAGTTTAAGGCGTTGCATGATGTAATTGCCGACATTTTCTTTTTCCAAAAGAAGCGGCACTTCATAGAGGATCGGTGTGGTAACCATGGGGATGACTGCTTCACGATCCACATCGCAAAACTGGGCGATTTTCTCGCGCAAACCTTTTTCAAACGGGTAATCTGAACGGGCAATGATCATATCCGGCGTGATACCGATCGAGCGCAATTCCCGAACCGAATGCTGGGTGGGCTTGGTTTTGATCTCCTGGGTCGCGCCAATGTACGGCAGCCAGGTCACGTGGATATACATGGTGTTTTCACGGCCAAGGTCGGAGCGCAACTGGCGGATGGCTTCAAGGAACGGCTGTCCTTCAATATCGCCGACAGTACCGCCTACTTCAACCAGCACAATTTCAGCATTTGTGCTTTTGGCGACCAGAGAAATCCGTCGCTTGATTTCATTGGTAATATGCGGGATCACCTGGATCGTAACACCCAGATAATCGCCACGGCGTTCCTTGCTGATCACTTCGGCATATACCTGTCCGGTAGTGATGTTGCAGACTTTGTTTAAGCGAATATCGATAAACCGTTCGTAATGTCCCAAATCCAGATCGGTTTCGGCTCCATCATCCAGAACAAATACTTCACCATGCTGGTAAGGGCTCATCGTGCCAGGGTCTACATTAATATAAGGATCCAGTTTTTGGACAGCAACGTTAAATCCGCGTTCTTTGAGGAGCCGGCCTGTTGCCGCGGCTGTCACACCCTTGCCAACTGAACTCACAACACCGCCGGTAAAAAAGATAAATTTGGTGGTCATTCATTACTCCTGATCAAGTGGCCGTTACCTGTTCTACAAATTTCGATTTTCAATCAGCAAAAACAATTTACTGGTTAAAAACCGCAGGGAGGGCCGTTCAATTGGCGCCTCCCTGGGCGTATTTCCAAGTTCAATAACTTGCTGGCTTTATTAACATGCATGATTTATTCTCAGCCTGTGCATAAACCGGTTTCCTTTATATTTCGTTGAGCTTCTTATTAGATTCTCATATTATCCATCGGAACACGAATCCGGATAACCAAGTTTACCATATTTGCACAATGAATTTTCCAAAAAAGTTCATTGCGGTAATCAAAAACCTCCGGTGGTTATCCGGAGGTGGTTGGTTACATGAAGAGGTCAGGAAGTCTTGACCTTGTTTTCAAGGGTTCGGGCAAGGAGCTCATCCTGTTTTTCATTGGCCCTGGTTTTCTTCACACGTTCATCCAAAGTCTCTTTTCGTTTTTTGGCTTTGTCCATGGCTTCGCGTAATGCGATTTCCATGAAAGTCGGTTCACTTTCACCTTCACCATTCTCGTTATCCGAAAAGGTGAGCAGGAATTCGCTGTGTTCACCGGTTCGCTCACGGGGCTTGCGTTCTTTTCGCTTGCGGGGCGCCTTTTCCCTTTTATCTTTGTCACCTTCGGGTGCTGTAACCCGTGGTGCGGGTTTTTCAACGACCGGCTCCGGGATGAGGGCTTTCATGCTCAACTTGATTTGTTTCTTCTTTCGTTGAACGTCCAGAACTTCGGCTTCAACTTCATCGCCTTCTTTGACAATTTCTTCAGGAGAGCGGACATAACCGTGTGCCATTTCGCTGATGTGAACCAGGCCGGGTCTCTCGGCACCGATATCGACAAATGCACCGAATTTTTCAAGACGGACGACTTTGCCTTTGACGGTCATTCCTACTTTGATCTCACGCCATTCCAGATCAAGCGGCTTGTTCATGGTAAGCTCGATGTGATCTTCACGTACACGCCGCACCCAAACCTCAACGTCCTGGCCGATCTGCAACACATCTTCTACACGCCGCAGGCTGTTTTCGCTTTCATCAGGAGGGAGCTGTGAAATGTGGAGTACAGCAGGCTGCGGTGACCCGATATCAATGACAGCTCCTGCCAACCCCAATTTTATGACCTTTCCTGCAAGTTTCATTTTTGGTCTGATTTCAAGTTCTGACACTTCACGTCTCCTGTTTTGCCGTTCCGGCGGTTTCCAACGAGGTTTGATTATAATGCCAGGTTAAAAAACTGTCAATTAAATAGACTACAAAATACTGTTTGTTCGAACAAAACAGTATTTTGTAATCTATTTTTATTACATTTTTATTACTTTACTTGTGATAGCAGGACTTCAATGGCTTTCTCTAATTGCGGATCCACATCGTTGTTGTAATCTTCTTCGGTGTATTCAACGACATAATCAGGTTTCAGTCCGGTCTCCTGAACCTGGTTCCCATTGGGTGTCAACCATCGGGCGACCGTCACGCGCATGGCGCCTTGATCATTCTCCAATGGGATCCAGCTTTGTACCAGCCCTTTGCCAAATGTGGTTGTACCGACCAGCAGGCCGCGGTCATAATCTTGAATAGCACCGGCAGTAATTTCAGAGGCCGAGGCAGAACCTTCATTGACAAGGATGATCAGGGGAATATCCCGGGCTATGCCGTTGGATGAAGATTTTATTTCATTCCGCGCTCCGTCACCGAATTCTTCATAAACCACAATCTTGTTTCCGGGAATAAACTCGGAAACCACAGCGATGGCTGTGTCCAGATATCCACCGCCGTTATAGCGCAAATCCAGGATTAACCCCACCGGATCATTGGCCAGCAACTCTTCCAACGCGGTATGAAGCTCATCTGGTGTTTCTTCGCCGAAGGTGGCAAGCTCAATATAGGCAATATTATTCTCCAGCATTTTTCCGGCAACACTGGGGATGTCAATCTTTGCCCGCATGATCTCAACCTCAAAAGGATCCATCCCTTCCCTTTTGATGGTTATCCGAACCGATGTGCCTTCCGGCCCAAGAATGCGCCGGATGACCAGTGAGCCGTCGATGCCGGTTACATCCTCGCCATTCACACCGATGATCTGATCACCTGATTTGAGACCAGCCGCTTCCGCCGGGGTATCGGGAATGGGGCTGATGATAACCAGCGTATCCCCTGAGGTATCGACATAAACCCCGATCCCTTCATATTCTCCATTCAATGGCTGCTGCTGTTCCTCGTATTCGATGGGGTCCATATAGGATGTATACGGATCACCCAGCGAGTCCAGCATTCCACTGATGGCTCCTTGCATGAGCAGTGTATCATCCACCGGCTGTTCAAGATACTGATCGTGAACAATGTCCCAGGCCTGCCAGAATGGTTCAAATAATTGATCTTTATCTGCACCTTCTACAGTTATCGGGGTAGTTTCTGCGGAGGAGGGATTTCCCGTTGTGGATTGCGGGGAACTGTCGGCATTGGCAGGTGTCTTGTCAGGCAGTGCCCATCCCACCAGCACGCCTCCGGAGAATGTTCCGGCCAGCAGGATGAGGGATCCGATCAGGATCAGGATTGTTTTTCCAGTATTATTTTTCATTCACTGACTTTCTTCCAAACAAGTTAAGGACAGAAATAATGACGGGGGGATGGTTGTAATCCGTAGAATTAACAATGATCCGGGTAAAATTACCCCTGGCAAAATCGCGGCTGGGCAAGATAATTTTCCTTCTGAGAGAAATTTTCACAACCTCCCGACAGGAATTACTTGTCATTTGGCGGGGAAGTATTTTTTGGCAGGCGTTCAACGCGTTCGTTCAGCTCTTGACGCATTTTTTCATCCCTTCGCTCAGGTTGCTTAATGCTCATCACAAACCGGTTTAACACACGCGTACTCGGATTATCTTTTTTCCTGAGCACAGAGATCAACGAAAAATTGAGGATCAGGATGAACAGGATAAGCAATATCAAAACAACCCATGCGGCAGTCGACAGCTCTTTGTGTTGAAAAATGAATGCGCTGCCGGCTAACATGGGATGACCTTTGCGATTTCATGCAGGTTGAGGATGCCGGCGTCATATTGATCTGAAGGCTCAACACTGCCGACCCGGATGGTATAAAACCCGGCCTGTTTGGCGACTGCCAGGTTTGTAACGGAATCATCCAGAAAGGCACAACGATGCGCATCGGTCTCGCCGGACAGTTCGAGTGCTTTTTGATAAGCTGCCGGCAAAGGTTTGCAATCCGGAAACAGGGCATTGATATCAATGATCTGGTCAAAACAGGCGGTTATGCCGAGGATATTCATGACGCGTTCGGCATGCAGGGTGTCGGCATTGGTGAAAATCACCTTGCGTTGTGGAATACACTCCAGAATTCGCCGTAAATCGTCATCCCGGCTGATAAAGTCGGTCAGCGGGACATCGTGTACGAACTGGAGATAATCATTGCGGTCGATGGAATAATCCGACATCAACCCGCGCATGGTCGTCCCGAAATTTTTGAAATAATAGGAGCGAAGGGAAGGGATTACCTCCCAATCCAGATTCAACCGGTCATGCATGTACAGGCTGATACGGTTTTTGATGACATCCCACAAACCGCATTGAGCAGGATATACGGTATCATCCAGGTCTATAAAGAGCGTGGTGTATTGCATGGGGATAAGTATACCGTATGCTGTTAGTCATAAGTGCTTTGTCAAGCATAAAATTATCCCCATCCTCCCTGAAAAGAACGAAGAAAAAATAAAAATCACCCCACGCTTTCATCTAAATGAAGGAGCTTTTTCAACACCCTCGAGTGGAGAGGGCGGAATGAGCGGGCCGGGCGCTGATTTCCTGTCTCAACCAGTGCAATATGCATATTCTGTATATTTCTGCAGATAAATATACACAAAAATACACTTGTATTTATCTGGATGTGTTCTATAATAAATATATTAGAGTGCCAACCCGGCAAGCCCATTAGCGGTATCTGAAAATTGAATATTCCATTCCTGGTTCCCATAGAGGAGCAAATATGGACGCAAACAGACCCCATGCCTGGAAAACAGCCGCCTTTTGGACGGTCATCGTTCTGCTGTTCAATTCGGTCAGCCCGGTATTTGCCCAAACCGGATCCGCC
>JAJFTV010000035.1 GCA_021372725.1 Chloroflexota bacterium
ACGATGTTGCTTTCCAAATTGCAGGATTTGCTTGGGGAATCCACCACCAGTCGGAATGTGCTGGATCTGATCGGTTTGACCGAAGAGCTGGGTTCTGGAGTAAGAGCCAAAGCCCAGGATGATTTTCTGGCATTGGGTCTGACGCTGAAATCGTTCTATATCGGCAACCTTAAGCCTTCTGAAAAATCCGCTGAAGAACTGCGTCAGATGGGTATGCTGGATATCAATGTATATACTCAATTGCAGGCTGCCGATGCCTTGCGGGATGCCGCACAAAATGAGAGCGGCGGTGCAGGGTTGACTGCCGGTATCGGTGCCGGTGTGGGTCTTGGCCAGGTCATCGGCGATGCGTTGCGTAACAAGCCCGGCGATCAACAAACAACCGCCCAGGGCGCACCAGCCGGTGCAGCCATCCCTGCCGTGATGACCCCCGCAGAGGCTGCTGCAATCCTGCGCGTATCTGAAGAAGATGTCATCCGCGCCATTCAGGATGGCAGCCTGAAAGCCCGCAAACTCGGCAGCGCTTTCCGGATTAGCAAAGAAGCATTGGAAGAGTTTCTAAAAGGCTGACAAATCGGCCCAATCACCAGACCCGGCAACCCCGCACCGGGTCTTTTTATGTTCTCACATGGTATAATCAAATTCGTCAAACACCAGATTCCATCTAAGGCAGTGCAATGAAACTTCATGAATATCAATCAAAAGGGATCTTCTCCAAATTTGGGATCCCTGTTCCTCGTGGCCGTGTTACCTCAAACGCCAGCGAAGCGAAGCATATCGCCTACGAATTAGGAGATCGTGTTGTCATCAAATCGCAGGTGCTTGTAGGTGGGCGTGGAAAGGCAGGCGGTATCAGGCTTGCCAAGTCAATTTCTGATGTATCTGAAATTGCCGCAGCCGTACTGGGCATGGAAATCAAAGGTCTTCAGGTAAGAAAAATCCTTATCGAAGAAGCCGTTAATATCAATAAAGAGTATTATTTCGGGATCACCAATGATCGCACAGCAAAAAAACCGATCATCATGGCTTCCTCGGAAGGCGGGATCGACATTGAAGAAGTTGCCCAAAAAACCCCTGAAAAGATTTTTTCAATCCATATTGACCCCATGCTTGGATTGATGGATTTCCAAATCCGTGAAATCGCCATGGGGATCGATCTTCCTTTTGAACTTTGGCGTCCATTTGGAAAAATTGCTTCGGCTTTGTGGAAAATCTACTCCAGTTATGATGCGACACTAGTGGAAATCAATCCGTTGGTGCTGACAAAGGAAATGCAATTCATCGCTCTTGATGCAAAAATGACGATCGATGAAAATGCGCTCTTCCGGCAGTCTGAAATATCTGACCAGCTCGACAATGATTCCGATGACCCGATCGAAATTGAAGCCAGAAAATATGGGCTTACCTACATCAAGCTCGATGGTGAAATCGGATGCATGGTCAACGGTGCAGGCCTGGCTATGGAAACCATGGATATCATAAAACTGAATGGAGGAAAACCTGCCAATTTCCTTGATATTGGCGGCGGAGCCAGTGCTGAAAAAGTCAGCGTTGCATTCCAAACCATCATGGCTGACAAGGATGTAAAGGCAATTCTCGTTAATATTTTTGGCGGTATCACCCGTTGTGATGAGGTTGCACGGGGTATTTTATCTGCCATGAACACCACCAGACCAAACATCCCCATCGTGACCCGCTTGATAGGGACAAATTCGGAAGAAGGTTTGAAAATCCTTTCGGATGAAAATATGGTGACAGCCACCACGCTTATGGAAGCCGCACAAAAAGTGATTTCATTGACAAAGGAAGAACAACGATGAGCATATTAATTAATCGTGAAAACAGAGTCGTTGTACAGGGCATTACCGGTCGTGAAGGTTTATTCCATACTGAACAAATGCTGAATTATCATACCAACATCGTTGCCGGCGTCACACCTGGAAAAGGTGGTGAATGGGTTCTGAATGGAAAGGTTCCCGTCTTTAATTCACTTCATCTGGCAACCGAGGCCACTGGCGCAGATACAAGCGTCATTTTTGTTCCGGCCCGTTTTGCATCGGATGCCATATTCGAAGCGGTCGATGCCGGCATTCGTCTGATTATCTGTATCTCTGAGGGAATACCGGTTTTTGATATGATGCGGATCAGCCAGTACATCTCAGACAAAAATGTCCGCCTGATCGGCCCGAACTGCCCGGGTATTCTTACACCCGGCGAAGCAAAAGCGGGGATCATACCTGGGCATATTTCAATTCCCGGTAACGTTGGCATTGTTTCACGATCCGGAACTTTGACCTATGAAGTGCTTTATGCGCTAAAAAACCACGGAATTGGCGTCAGTACCTGTGTGGGAATTGGCGGTGATCCGATAAAGGGAACAAACTTTATCGATACACTGGATCTCTTCCAGGAGGATCCTTTTACCGATTCAGTTGTTCTGATTGGAGAAATTGGTGGAAGCGACGAAGAAAACGCCGCTGAATATATTTCCAGCCACATGACCAAAAAAGTGGTAGCCTTTATAGCCGGTCAAACCGCGCCACCAGGAAAAAGAATGGGGCACGCTGGAGCTATCATCGAACAGGGATCAGGTACTGCGGCCGAGAAAATTAAAGCTCTCAATGCAGTAGGAGTAGCAGTAGCCGATCACCCGGAAATGATCCCCGAATTGCTCTAAACCTGTCCAATTATCCATTGGATTGATTGATATTTTTCATTATGCAGCCCGGAAAATCGCGTTCCCGGGCTGTGTTTATCTATTATTTATGTGAGGAAAAATATCGGACTGCATCACCGACAGTTTTGATTAACCTGGCATCGTCGTCCGAAATTGCGACGTTATATTGTTCACTGAAACCATCAATAAGGAAAAACTGATCCATCGAATCCGCCTTAAGATCTTCGATAAACCGTGTTTCCATCGTAATCCCGGCCCCATCAATCCGTAGTACATCGCAAATTACCTTTTTGATCTGTTCAAACATCTCATTTTCATCGCCCACAGGTCACCTCTGCTTGAAAATTTATTTTATGATTCTATCTTTACAATCGTATCTGTCAAGTAAATTCGGAATTATAATGGATACATCTTGCCTGCCCGAATTTATAACCCACTTAGGAGGACATGGATACGATGGAAATATTAAATTCTGGTAGCAGATTGCCCTGGTTTGATATACTGGTAAGGAAGGGCGAAAAAACATGACGACTGATAACCTCTCAGCCCGGCAACATGATGATCATACTTCAAAACGTAAGGCAGACCACATTCGGATAAATCTGGAAGAGGACGTACAATCCCATGCGTTCACATTATTTGATGATCTGCATTTTGAACATCAGGCACTTCCCGAATTCAATCTTGATCAGATTGAAACTAGCCAGACGCTGTTTTCCAAACCCTTAAAGCATCCCTTTCTTATTTCATCCATGACGGGCGGCACAGATAAAGCCTGGGAAATCAACCAGAAGCTGGCCGTCGCGGCTCAAAATTATGGATTGGCGATGGGTTTGGGATCCCAACGGGCGGCAATAGAAAACCCCGCTTTGGAGTATTCGTTTAAGATTCGCAACGCTGCGCCGGACATTCTTTTATTCGCCAATCTGGGGGCCATTCAACTCAACTACGGCTTTACCATCGAGCATTGCCAAAAAGCAGTCGATATGATTGAGGCCGATGCCCTTATTTTGCATCTTAACCCATTACAGGAGGCATTGCAGCCGGAAGGGAATACCCGCTTCGAAGGTTTGCTTCTCAAAATCGAACATATTTGCAGGACACTTGCTGTTCCGGTAATCGTAAAGGAAGTTGGCTGGGGAATTTCAGGAAAAACTGCTGCGAAATTGATCGACGCCGGTGTTTCAGCAATTGATGTTTCAGGTGCCGGTGGTACATCCTGGGCAAAGGTTGAGATGTACCGTGCAAAGACCAAAACAGATGCGGATGTCGCCAGTGCATTTTCTGATTGGGGCATCCCCACTGTCGAATCCATTCGGCAAATCAAACAAGTTGGCAATGCAATTCCTGTTTTCGCATCCGGCGGCATCCGGCACGGCGTAGAGGCTGCCAAAGCCATTGCCCTGGGTGCATGTCTGGCAGGAATGGCAGGCCCTTTTCTAAAGGCAGTAAACGAAAGCGAACAGGCACTGGATGCAATCTGCCAGAAAATCATCAAAGAATTACGAATTGCCATGTTTGCAGCAGGCGCAGCCAATATCCATGAGCTTCATAATACTCCTCTTTATCACTGGTGAAACTCACAATGAATTATCAAGATTTTGCCGGGCTTCTTCTGCCTCCATTTGAAAATACGATCAAACAAACCTTGTTGTCCGAGCTTGGTTCTGATTACCCTGATTTAAATTATATGCTGGCTTACCACCTGGGCTGGGAAAGTCAGGGTGTCGACCCAAAAACACAGGGGAAGCGAATCAGGCCTCTGCTCCTGCTGCTTTCGGCTATTGCATGTGGAAATCGATGGGAAGATTTTCTTTCCCTGGCGGCATCGGTGGAGTTGATCCATAATTTTTCTTTGATCCACGATGACATCGAAGATGGCAGTCCATTACGCCGTGGACGCGAAACCTTGTGGGTCCGTTGGGGAGTCCCCCAGGCAATCAATGCCGGCGATCTGATGTTTACCATCGCCCATAAAGCGGTTCTTGGAAATAGCAGAATCTTGGGGGAACAAACTACCCTGGAAGCATCGCAGCTTCTTCTCCAGACTTGCATACGGCTTACACAAGGCCAGTTCATGGATATGAATTTTGAAAAACGCAATGATGTAACATCCAATGAATATCTTGTCATGATCCAGGGAAAGACTGCGGCCCTGTTTGGCTGTTGTTCTGAACTGGGCGCCATCAATGTTTCTCCGTCTACACGCAGCGCAATGCGAAATTATGGCCTTTCACTGGGAATGGCTTTTCAAATCCAGGATGATATTCTGGGATTATGGGGTAAAACCTCCCAGACAGGCAAATCCATCGAATCAGACCTGGTTTCAGGCAAAAAAACTTTTCCCATCTTGTACGCCCTTCAAAATAACCCGGCAATTAAAGGACGTTGGGATAAAAGTACCATAACACCATCGGAAGCGAAAGAAATCTCATCCCAACTGATGGAAGATGGAACATACTCCTATACGAAGTCAATTGTTGAACAATATACCACCCGTGCAGTCCAATATTTGAAATCGATCAATATTGATAATGATGCCATGACATCCTTGATAGAAATTGCAGGCACGTTGTTTGCCAGAAATAACTGATGAAGATCACAAATCAGGTATTCCAGTATTCCGTCAAACATGATTCAATGATTTCATTTTTAAGTAACGGAATACTTTAAGCTCTGTCAAAGTAAAAAGTACTGGTTGCAAATGTTAGATTGAGTTTTGACAGAGCACTAGAAAAGAAAACGGATATCTTTATGATGAACAGGAATATCGAAGATCAAATGAATAAAGCCGCCAGGCTCCTTGACAACTCGATCATGGACACACCAACGATAGAGCAGAGTGTTCAGAAAATATTGCAGGCCATGGGTGAGGACGCCCAAAGAGAAGGGTTGCAGCGCACACCTGAACGGGTAGCTCGATCTTTTCAAGAATTATTTGAAGGGTATCGCATTGACCCGGTTGCACTCATCAATGATGCCTTGTTTACTTCTGTTTGTAACACCCCTATATTGGTACGCGATATTGAGTTCTTTTCGATATGTGAACATCACATGCTGCCGATTCTTGGGCGTGTCCATGTAGAATATATCCCCCGCGGCAAAGTAATTGGGTTATCCAAAATCCCGCGCATTGTCGATATGTTTTCGAAACGGCTGCAGCTTCAGGAACGCATGACAGGCGAAATTGCGTCCTTCCTTAACTTGGTGCTTGAGCCGGAAGGCGTGGCAGTTGTGGTGGAAGGAATTCATCTGTGTTCGATGATCAGGGGAGTGCAAAAACACGATGCCCGCATGACAACCTCATGCATGCAAGGTAAGTATGAGAATGATCCGGTATTACGAAAAGAATTCTTCGATAACATTTCGAGGGGTGCAAAACCATTAACGATTGGTGGATAAAAATGGATCAAAAACTCGAGCAGATCATCCTGAAAACGCCTGAATATTTTTTACCCGATAAATCCGCCGGGGTTTCCCTGATCGCCCAATTGAATTTACGGGATGACAACACATGGGATTATTGGACTTTGAAGATCGAGAATCAGCAATGTGAAGTCAAGCATGAAAAGGCCGATCTTCCCCAATTCGAATTAACCATCTCGGTATCAGATTTAAAGGACATCATAACCGGAAAACTCAACGCAACCCACGCTTATATGCGGGGAAAACTTGATTTGCGCGGCAACATCCGGCTGGCGCTAAAATCGATGGGGTTGTTTAATATCCCGGACGATATATGGGAGAAAATCCAGCTTTAGCTGATCAATAGAGGCCCCAATTATCCAACAGACCCTCTTCAGCCATCGAGAAATCCCACATTTCTGCACCCAGCATTACTGTGGCAGGTTTGCCCAGGGTCTTTTCCGCCTTCTGACTAACCATATCCATCATCATGGGCCCATAGGGGCAGAATGGGCTGGTTAAAATCATTTCGATCACAACCTGGTTCGGTTCCAGTGTCACATTTCGGATTAATCCAAGCTGGATTACGCTAAGATCCAGCTCAAGGTCTTTTACCTCGGCAAGTTGTACACGCAAGACATTGGCCAATTCAGGATCCTTCAAGTCAAGATCCCAATCAGGCCGATTTGTACCTGACGGCGATGTCACGCGGCACCCCTCAGCATTTCATCGGAGAGATAAAAAGAACACTGACCATTTTCTTTACTGATACAGTCAATTTTTTCAACTGCCAATGAAAGGAACTGGCTCATTATCGAACGGGTTAACGTACACACTTCGGGATGCTGTTGTGTTACATGGAAATATGGGCAACTCGATTGATGCACGATGTAAGAATCACCCTGCTTTTCCAACCGGATGTCATAACCCTCACTCTCCATAAATTTCTGTAAATGCTTCAGTTTTTCCTCAACCGGAAGTCCCTTCAGATTTTGCACTTCGGTTTTTGTGAGATCTTCCGCGATTTGCGAAAAAATCACCTCCAGCGATTCCTGAGGAAACTTTTCTTTTAGATGATTGATCAGCAAATTAGTCAGTTCCAGATAACGAGTGGGAAACTTTTCACATCCATCTTCGGTTAAGAAATATACCAATCTTGGACGCCCTACCCCATGTCGTTCTTCCTGCGCGGTTACAAGCCCTTCAGCCTGCAAGCTTGTAAGATGATGCCTGACGGAAATCGCGTTGATACCCACCGTCTGAGCCAGTTCAGTGATCGAGGAAAACGGATTTGTTAATAATCTTTGGAGAATTCGCTCACGTGTGCTTTTCATCCTTTTCTACCATACCTCAAATTGCAGTATATCAGCTAGAATTATTTTTGTCAATATTTAAGTAAAATATAATATTTATTGACTACTTGAGCTTATTATGCTAAAATCACGCCATGAAATTTGAAAGGTAAATTGAAACCAGAACCAGGAGACGAAGGCAATGTCCGATTTGTCGATTAATGACCTGCATGTTTCCGTAGCAGACCGTGAGATCCTGAAAGGGATCAATCTTGGTATCAATAAGGGTGAAGTCCATGCAATTATGGGGCCCAACGGTACAGGAAAATCCACTTTATCAAATGCAATCATGGGGCACCCCAATTATATCGTCACCCAGGGACAGGTCATTTTCAAGGGCAAGAACATTTTGGAACTTGAGCCAAATGAACGCGCTCAAATGGGTATTTTTTTGGCTTTTCAGTATCCGGTATCCATCCCCGGTGTCACCGTAGCCAATTTTCTTAGAATGGCCATCAACGCGAAAAGGAAAGCGAACAATCCGGAGAGCCACGGCATACCCATCCCGGAATTTCGTAAGCTTCTGAAATCAAAAATGGAGCTGCTTGAAATGGATACATCCTTCGGAGGCAGGTATTTGAATGAGGGTTTCTCCGGCGGAGAGAAAAAAAGAACCGAGATCCTTCAAATGGCTGCTCTTGAACCCGAAATCGCCATTCTGGATGAGACCGATTCCGGCCTGGATATTGACGCCCTGAGAATCGTCTCGGATGGCGTGAATACCCTGCGCGGGCCCGGCATGGGCGTGCTGGTGATCACCCATTACCAACGCATTCTCAATTACATCAAGCCCGATTTTGTACATGTCATGCTGGATGGCAGGATCGTCGAATCCGGCGGTTTTGAGCTGGCCGAGCAACTGGAACTACATGGCTATGAATTACTGCGGAAAAAATATGCCGCTTAATTATTATTGGTGATGATGGCAATGCGGGCCCAAAAGCCGTGGAGGCTGAAATGAAAAAAAACATGGATACAGAAGAATTCCTGCGCGAAGGTTCTGACTACCAGTTTGGGTTCAAGGACCCTGAAGAATATATCTTTAAATCACGCAAGGGTCTTGATGCCGAAGTGGTAAAACAAATATCGCAGATGAAAGGCGAGCCGGAATGGATGCTCGAATTTCGTTTGAAAGCCTTTAATCATTATCTATCTCGCCCCATGCCCAAATGGGGTTCAGATCTCTCTCTTCTCAACCTGGATGAAATCTACTACTATGTGAAACCCACTTCAGATTCGGCCAATAGTTGGGAGGATGTTCCGGACGCCATTAAAAATACTTTTGACCGGTTAGGCATCCCTGAAGCAGAACAAAAATTCCTCGCCGGTGTTGGGGCACAGTACGAATCAGAAATGGTTTACCACAACATTCTGGACAACCTGAAAAAACAGGGCGTCATTTTTTTGAGCATCGAAGATGGCCTGCGCGAATATCCGGACATTTTCCGCGAGTACTTCAGCACAGTTGTACCGATTGAAGATAATAAATTCGCCGCTCTAAACAGCGCGGTTTGGTCAGGCGGATCCTTCGTTTATGTGCCCCCAGGTGTCAAGGTCGATCTTCCACTGCAAGCATATTTCAGATTGAATGTAGCCAATATTGGCCAGTTTGAACGGTCCTTGATTATCGCCGATGAAGGCGCGCAATTGCATTACGTTGAAGGATGCACTGCCCCATCTTATACAACCAATTCATTGCACAGCGGAGTGATCGAGATTGTAGTTAAGAAAGGCGCCCGGGTTCGTTATACCACCATTCAAAACTGGTCACATAATGTATATAACCTGGTGACACAGCGGGCACAGGTTGCTGAAAATGGCACAATGGAATGGGTGGATGCCAATTTGGGTTCCAGGGTGACAATGAAATATCCATCCTGTTATTTGATGGGTGAGCATGCCCACGGCGAAATCCTTTCGATGGCATTTGCCGGGAAAGGGCAAACACTGGATGCAGGCGGGAAGATGCTTCATTTCGCACCCAATACCAGCAGCAAGATCACATCGAAATCCATCAGCAAGAACGGCGGCCGGTGCTCTTATCGGGGTCTGGTCAAGGTTGTCCGCAATGCCGAAAATGTCAAATCGAATGTCGTATGCGATGCATTGATCCTGGATCCTGAATCAAGATCGGATACCTACCCGACTATCGAAGCGGAAAACCGCAAAGTGAGTATCGGGCATGAGGCATCGGTGTCCAAAGTGAATGAAGAACAGTTGTTTTACCTGATGAGCCGCGGCCTTAACGAAGAAGAAGCCAATACGCTGGTGGTTTCCGGATTTATTGAACCACTTGTCAAGGAACTGCCCATGGAATACGCAATTGAAATGAACCGCCTGATCCAATTACAGATGGAAGGGGCGGTTGGCTGACATCGTGCTGCCTGCCAAGGAAAACTCAAATGTCTTCTAAACCAAAAATCATAACCCATATTTCAAGAGATCATGGCACCAATACCAGCGACTTCCATTTCGATCAAAATTCGGTGCGCCTGGTTTCAAACAGCCCCATCATCAGTCAATACCGGTTGGATGCCTACGAAACTTTCCGCCAGTTGCCGATCCCGGATAAAAAACAGGAAGCCTGGCGGCGAACCGATCTGAAAACCCTCAAACCCGGCCGTTTCGTATTGAATTCCGATGGTTTTAATCATCGATTAGAAAACAAAACAACCGTTTTCGCTGACCCGAAAGCTGGCTTTGCCGGCAGTGTTCTGGTGTCTTCGCATGATTCAAAAATCACTCTTGATCCAGGTATTGAAAAAATGGGTGTCATTTTCACCGATCTTAGAACGGCCGAAAATCAGCACAGTGATCTGTTGGAAAAATTCCTGGGAAAGGTCATCAAACCGGACGAAGGTAAATTTGCCGCCCTGTCAGCCGCCTTTGCAAGTAATGGAATGTTTCTGTACGTACCCAAAAATGTGATTCTGGAAAAACCACTGCGAAGTGTTCTGACTGCGTCAGGCTCTGATACTGCTTTTGTTTCACATGTTTTGATCTGTCTGGACGAAGGAGCTTCTGCAACCTGTTTCCAGGAATATACCTCAACACCCGCAAACGAAGCCAAATTTCATTCCGGTTTGGTTGAAATCATGCTTGCTGAGCGAGCCAGCCTTAAATTTGTAGAGATTCAATCGTGGGATCAAGGTGTCTTCAATTTCACCCATGAACGGGTTCAGGTCGGTAAATCGGCCAATCTCGACTGGGTCATTGGCGCCCTCGGCAGCAGGCTTACCAAGAGCTTCGTCGATCTCGATTTGGTGGGAGAAGGGGCAACAGGCAAGGTATCCGGCTTCTCTTTCACCAATGGACACCAGCATCTCGATTATGATACCCAGCAAAATCACCGGGTGCCCCACACCACCAGTGATCTCTTGTATAAAGTAGCCCTCACCGATGAAAGCCGCTCCATCTGGCAAGGGATGATTTATGTGGCACCGGGCGCGGTGAAAGCGGATGGATACCAGGCAAACAGAAATCTTATATTGAGTTCAAACGCCCGCGCGGATTCTATCCCGGGTTTGGAGATTTTGGCGGATGATGTCCGCTGTACACACGGTGCAACGGTAGGTGACCTGGATTTTGAGCAGGTTTATTATTTGATGACACGCGGTATC
Organism: Chloroflexota bacterium; assembly: GCA_021372725.1. Classification (GTDB taxonomy): domain Bacteria; phylum Chloroflexota; class Anaerolineae; order Anaerolineales; family Anaerolineaceae; genus JAJFTV01. Next base: position 11,055 of record JAJFTV010000035.1, read on the forward strand.
CCGCGCAACGAGGCAGAAAAGATGCTTGTCGAAGGATTTTTTGATCCAATAATGCAGCGAATTCCTTTTGAGACCGTTCGCTCGCGGTTTTACCGGGCCATCCATAACAAATTGAAGCTCTAAATTGACACGCCACACATACCTGATTATGCTACAATAATTTTTTGTACAATGAAATCGAAATATTGCCGGAGAATATCTGATGCCCCCTGTAATGAGACCACCTGACCCAGAATCGACCTACGAAGTAGGTGATATAGTCGAAGTATTTTGTGATCATGACAAAAACGGCGAGAGAATAAGAGGCTGGTTGAAAGGTATTGTCGTTCAGGTGGATGCCAAGATGGTAGCCGTTCAGTTCCGTTCCAGTGTTTATCTTACCGATGGCTGGATGGTTCCAGATCACATCTTATGGTATCCTGTCCATTCCGATCACATTCGTTTCCCAAACAAACGTTCCCACACGCAAAAAGCAGATACCTCGCTTGTTTAGATAAAACCGGAAAAATATAAATATGAAATTAAACTTTGCCCAATATCGTAATGACTTTCCGATACTTGGCCGTGAAGTAAGGCCAGGCATTCAACTTGTTTATCTCGATTCTGCTGCAACCTCACAAAAACCTTTGGTTGTGATTGAATCGATGAATGATTACTACCGAAATCACAATGCCAATATCCACCGCGGCATCCATGTTCTGGCAGAAGAGGCCACACAGGCCTATGAAGAATCACGCCAGAAAATAGCCAGGTTCATCGGTGCACGCCATGCGCGTGAAATCATCTTCACCCGCAATACAACTGAATCCATCAATTTGGTCGCCTACAGTTGGGCACGATCGAATCTGAAAAGAGGTGACCTGGTCATCCTGACCGAGATGGAGCATCATTCCAACCTGGTTCCCTGGCATATCCTGGCAGAAGAGAGAGGTATCCGGCTGGAATTCATCCCTGTCACCGATGATGGCCTGCTGGATCAGGAAGCCTATCACCAGTTGCTTCAGCAAAACCCCCGTCTGGTTGCCTTCCTGCACATGTCCAATGTACTTGGAACGATAAACCCTGCCAAAGATATGATTGCAGCAGCTCACCAGGCAGGCGCCATTGCCCTTCTGGATGGAGCTCAATCGGTACCGCATTTCCCGGTGGATGTACAGGATCTGGATGCCGATTTTATGGCTTTCTCTGCCCACAAAATGGTCGGGCCCACCGGTATCGGCGTACTTTATGGCAAAGAATCCCTCCTCAGTGCCATGCCGCCCTTCCTTGGCGGTGGAGATATGATCAAAAAAGTGCATTTGCATTCCTTTGTGCCCAATGATTTACCGTATAAATTCGAGGCGGGAACCCCGGCCATTGCCGAAGCCATTGGATTTGGCGCAGCAGTGGATTACCTTTCATCCATCGGCATGGAGAACATTGCAATCCACGAACGCGAATTAATCATGTATGCGCTGGAAAGCCTGAATGAAATTAAGGGTGTCGACGTGCTGGGTCCTTCAGCCTCTCACAAAGGTGGTGTTGCAGCCTTCACGGTAAAAGGCATCCATCCCCACGACGTGTCACAAATCCTCGATTCAGAAGGTTTGGCCGTCCGTGCAGGCCATCATTGTGCCATGCCGTTGCATGAAAAACTGAACATCCAGGCATCCACACGTGCCAGCTTCTACCTGTATAACACGCCGGAAGAGATCGATAAATTAGCTGCTGCCCTCCTGAAGGTTAAGAAGGTATTTGGCGAGTAATAGAAAAGAGAAACATATAAAAATGGATGATCTTTATCGGGAAATCATTATCGAACGATATAAGGAACCACTCTTTCGTGGAACGCTTGAACCCAATGACATCACATTTCAGGACGAAAACCCCTTATGTGGGGATAATATTCGGATTGATTTAAGAGTCGACGAAAACAAAATCATCACCGAAGCCGCTTTCTCAGGGCACGGGTGTGCAATCTCGCAAGCTTCAGCAGATTTGTTAATCGAAAATATCATCGGAAAATCACTGGATACCGTCAAACAAATGACCAAAGAAGATGTTCTGGATATGCTTGGAATTGAGTTAGGCCCGGTCCGCCTTAAATGTGCCCTGCTCTCGCTTAAAGTCTTAAAAGGCGGGATTTACGGCCTGGGCAGCCAGGAATATCACGAAATCGACGGGGAATGACCTGCCCAATACGACCATGGAAGAAAATTTCTACGAATTCTACGAAGTCGGTGATATGAATGAACTGCCGCCTGGCGAACGGTTGTACCTCGAACTGGATGACAACCCCATCGTCATCTTCAATATTGATGGGGAATTTTTTGCGATCGATGACGTATGTACGCATGACAATGGCCCATTAGGTGACGGTGAGTTAAACGGCCATCATATTACATGCCCGCGCCATGGTGCACGATTTGACATTCAAACCGGGAAAGTGCTATCGCTGCCGGCAATGAAAGATATCAACACCTATCCAATTCGAGTGGTCGAGGGAAAGTTGGAAATAGGGGTAAGTAAAAAGGGGTAATCACCCTCTCTTTTTAGTCAACACATCCACTACGCCTTGTCAAAAGAAGCGACTATTCGTAATATATCAAACCCTTCGGCATACTCCCTTTCGGCGATTGCCCCGTTTCGTTTCAAGGTGGCACGCGTCACATCCGCTTCAAAGTAATACTTGTCGGCATAGGTTTTATACTCACTTAAGGCACAAACCTTCTTTTCGACTTCTTCGGAGGTAACCCCCACCAGAAAGTTGGGGAAAAAACCGTAGCTGCTGCGGATGACGTCATAGCCCAAAACAGTTATGCCCCTGAAGGCTCGTAATGCTTCATCCGTCGTTGTCGTGTGATCCTGATGGATGTCAGCTTTCGAATGCACAAATACAATTTCAGGCTTGAAGGTATTCTTCAGATGGACGAAATATTCCAGAATCTCCTGCCTTACAGAAGGAAATTTTCGTGTCTCGAAATCGGCCACCACCACCTGCTCTTTGGGCACGCCCAATACTTTCATGGCCTGGTAGTGTTCCTCCACCAGGTTTTCCAGTTGTGGATTTTTCCGGTTATCGGAAAGCGTCACGCATAGAATATCCGCCTTGCCAGAGATTTGTGCGATCAGGGCTCCGCAGCCCAATTCGATATCATCGGGATGGGCACCTATGAAGCATACTTTCCGTCCATAAAACGACATATCCTGTTTCATCGTCACCTACTTTGTGGAAACAAAACCACCCACCACTTTGGTCATTACAATTTTTCCTTCAACATCTATCTGCTGCTGTGCAACCGTGGTGATTTTATTCATGATCTTTTCAAAATCGGCTTTATCCTGAAAGAAGCTCTTCCACAATTTCCGATCCTCTGATAACGAAGCCCGCGTGTAAGCCAGGAATGGGTCAACGGTTTCAAATACAAGCGGGTTCTCGAAAATTTCCACCTTTACATCAGAAAAGTGACTTTTTATCGAATCCAAAATCTCGCTGCCATAGCGTGAACTGCCAGGCATGGGTGGAATGGGAAGACCGGTTGCTTTTTTGATGATATCGTAAAAAATTTTTTTATTCGCCGGCATGGGGCCGGTCGTAAATAATCGACCTCCCGGTTTGATGACCCGCTGCATTTCCGCTATCGTAAACGGAATGTCCTCGGCATAGTAAATCGCAAAGGAACAGGATACAAGATCAAATTGGTTATCATCGAAAGGAAAACGTTTGTTGAAATCCAGGTCAATAAATTGAATATCCGTTCCCCGTTTTGCATTTTCCGTGCGAGCCTTGTCCAATAATTCCTGGTTGAAATCTCCACCGATAATCTCACAATCCGACTTCAGATAATCGTTGAAGGAAAAACAAAGCTTGCCGGCTCCACAGCCAACATCCAGAATTTTGATACCTTTGTTTGGGGCAAGCAGTTCCAGCATCCACGCGTCGATGTCCCGTCCTCCATATTGATTATGGATGTCAATACGCATCATTAAATCATCCGATGTTTCCCTGTATTCAATTTTCATACCTTACTTTCCTTTCTGTTTCACAAGTATAAGGAGAAGAGGTGGAATGTCAAGACCAAATTGGTTACCTGTCTCCAAAATGTAAGAAACGTATTAGATTTTGTTATTTTTTTATAAATAAACTTGTTTATGGGAGTATGGATTGGTATAATTTTCCAGAAATAGCTCAAGTGTTAGGGCTGTTCAGTTGGTATAATTACAGTACTAACAGGACTAAAAAACTCAATCACCCAGGAGAAAGCCCTTGGGAAGTGAGTGTGGAGGAATTAGTGAGTTCAAAAAACCAGTCGTACATCATCTATCTGCTGTTGTTTGTGGCGATCATTTCTATGCTCGTCTATAACTTCAGTTCACAAAGCACCAGCCAGGATGTTTTATCCATTAATCAGGTGGCTGAAGAAATTCAAAAAGGTACTGTCAGTAAAATTGTTGAAGACGACAGCTATTTGGTATTAACTTTTAAAGATGGTTCACAAAAGAGATCGTCAAAGGACCCAACGTCCACCCTCGTAGAGCAGCTTCTCCAATTGGGTGTGACGACCGAGCAGTTGAATTCTAAAGCGATAACCATTGAGATCAAACTTCCCAGCGCATGGATGGGGATTCTGTCTGCCCTTGGTTACATTCTTCCATTTCTCCTTCTTGGCGGCGCATTCTACTTCATTTTCAGACAGGCGCAGGGCAGCAACAGCGCAGCACTTTCCTTTGGGAAATCCAGAGCTAAAGTGTTCTCCGGTAATCAGCCCACTGTAACATTCGAAGATGTGGCTGGCGAGGATGAAGCGAAAAACGAATTGATGGAAGTGGTGGAGTTTTTGCGCGAACCTCAAAAATTTATCGCCTTGGGCGCAAGAATTCCCAAAGGCGTTCTTTTGGTCGGTGCACCTGGAACGGGTAAAACCTTAATGGCCAAAGCTGTTTCTGGTGAAGCGGGTGTTCCATTCTTCTCTCTTTCCGGTTCCGAATTTGTTGAAATGTTCGTAGGTGTCGGCGCCAGCCGGGTAAGAGATCTGTTTGACCAGGCCAAACGTCAATCCCCTTGTATTGTGTTTATCGATGAAATTGACGCTGTTGGGCGCCACCGCGGTGCCGGTTTGGGTGGAAGCCACGATGAACGTGAACAAACACTGAATCAACTGCTGGTTGAGATGGACGGTTTTGACACAGACACCAATGTTATCCTGATTGCTGCCACAAACCGCCCGGATATTCTGGATCCTGCACTTCTCCGTCCCGGACGGTTTGACCGCCGCGTGGTCCTCGACAGGCCAGATGTGAAAGGTCGCGAGGCAATTCTGAAAGTCCATGTCAAAGGGAAACCTCTTGAAAAAGAAGTTGATCTGTCAATATTGGCTCGTGGTACCCCCGGTTTTGTGGGTGCGGATTTGGAAAACCTGGTCAATGAAGCTGCCATTCTGGCCGCCCGCCGCAACAAAAAGATGATCGGTCAAGACGAATTCCAGGAAGCCATTGAACGTGTGATCGTTGGCCCGGAACGTAAAAGCAGGCTGATGAGCCAGGAAGAGAAAAAGATCATCGCCTTCCATGAAGCAGGCCATGCCGTCATCTTCCATGTCATACCTGAACATGATCCAGTACAAAAAGTGACCATCGTTCCACGTGGTGTCGCCGGTGGAATGACACTGGCACTGCCTGAAGAAGAGCGCAACCTGATGTCCAAAAAGAAATTGTTCGCCTCCATGGTGGGTTTGATGGGTGGAAGAGTGGCAGAAGAGATTGTCTTCAATGACTTCACATCCGGCGCATCCGATGACCTGGAGCGGGCAACAAAGATCGCCCGTACAATGGTCACCCGTCTGGGAATGAGCGCCGAGCTTGGCCCGATGGTTTACGGTCAAAAAGAAGAACTGATCTTCCTGGGCAGAGAAATTTCAGAACAGCGTGATTATTCTGAATCGGTTGCAGAAAAGATTGACGTGGAAGTGCATGGTTATGTAAATCGAGCTTATGAAGAGGCTAAAAGAATACTAACCGAATACCGCCAGCAACTGGATTTAATTGCAAACAGACTTCTTGAGGTGGAAACCATTAACAGGGCTGAATTTGAGGAACTGTTCCCAACTCCCTTCCCCAAACTAAGCGGCACTCCTACCTTAAACTCAGTGCCAGCATAAGTCTGCTGGAAAAATATTCATCCGGAGCTGCCTGCATTTGAGACAGCTCCTTTTTTATTGGAGTTCACCGGCAAGAAATTTTTCGATTAATTTCACTGCATCCGGGAGTATTATCTCATCGGCATTAAACCAGTGGATTTGAGGATCGGATGGCTTGAACCAGTTTGCCTGCCTTCGAACATATTCCCGGGTGCGGCGTTTCATGATTACAACAGACTCATTAAGCGAAATTTTGTTCTGTAAAACATCCACCATTTCTTTATACCCAATTGCCGAAAAGGCCGGCAATGTCGGCGGGTAACCTTGCCCCACAAGATTTTTCACTTCTTCCAGCAAACCTTGCTCAATCATTTTGTCAATTCGTTCGTCGATCCGGGCATACAGATCTTTTCTGTCTCGTAAAAGGCCAATCATTAAAACCTGGTAGACAGGTGTATGTCTTTGCCGTAAATCTGAAAATTTCCTGCCCGTTGAAAAAATCACCTCCAGCGCACGGACGACACGCCGTACATTTTGTGGTTGAATGAACGCCGCAGCTTCCGGATCAACTTTTTGTAATTTGCTGTGCATTTCAAAAGGCCCCAATTCCTCAGCCCAGCTTAAAAGAATCGCGCGCATACGCGGATCAGGCGGCTGCGAAGGAATATTCCATCCCTGTAAAATCGAACGAGCATATTGCCCCGTGCCGCCAACCATGATCGGGAGATGCCCCTGTGCATAAATCGCCTGGGTAGCCTCCTCAAGCAGCTTGTGAAATCTCGTCAAATCAATGATTTCATCAGGGAGCGCGATATTGATGAGATGATGGGGTATACGAGCCATTTCCCTGGCATCAGGTTTGGCCGTCCCGATATCCATCCCGCGGTAAAACTGCCGCGAATCCGCCGAGATGACCTCGCCCCCGATTGTTTCTGCCAGGGACATAGAAAAGTCCGTCTTGCCGACCGCAGTCGGCCCGACGATCATGATCAGCGGTTTTTCAACCCTGGTGCCAATTTGGCGGGGCTTATTGGACAGCATTTTTAAACCATTCAATCTGGATTGGTTTTTCGGCACCGGCTGGTTTCTGGATCGCAATTACATCAATCCTCCACTGACCAGTTTCCTCCGGGTGGCTCTGCATGTAATAAAGCGCTGATTGAACAAGATGTGATTGTTTACGGTAATTAACAGAGACTTCCGGATAACCAAAAGTCTGGTTCGTACGTGTTTTTACTTCAAAGAAAACGATACCGGATTTCTCCTTTCCCACCAAATCCAGTTCCCCGTGCGGTGTGAACACATTTCGGTCGATGACAGTGATACCATTTTCAATCAGGTAACTTTCTGCCAGATTCTCCCCCCATTTTCCAAGTCGCTTTTTATAATTTGACATCTCTGGACTTTCAGGAGGTAGTTCCTTCTATAAAATATATCGGAATCGGTTACAATAACTTTATATCAAATAAAACCAGGCGTTGAAACTACTCACCCAACATGCAAAAGTATAACCGTATTTACAGGATTTAACCTTTACAGGTCTGGTATCATGCCATCCGCTGAAATCATCGCTATTGGTACAGAGTTATTGTTGGGGGATATTCAGGACACGAATACACGCGACCTCGCACTGTTCTTGCGTGAAAATGGGATAAGCCTGTACCGTACAACCATGGTTGGTGATAATTTACAACGGATTTCTGCAGCCATCCATGAATCACTGACCAGAGTTGATATCGTCATAACCTCGGGGGGGTTGGGCCCCACCGTGGATGACCCCACCCGCGAAGCGGTTGCCCTGGCAACGGGTACACAAACAGTTTTTATGCCTGAATTGTGGTCACAAATTGAAAACCGTTTCAAACGTTTTGGCCGAAAAGCCACCGACAACAATCGAAAACAGGCTTACATTCCTGAGGGGGCCATCCCGGTGGAAAACCAGGTTGGCACGGCACCGGCTTTCATCGTGGAAACCGGAGAAAAAATCATTATCAGCCTGCCAGGAGTACCCAAAGAATTACACTATCTTTTGGATAACAAAATAAAACCTTACCTTCAAATAAAATTTCCAAATCCCGAAATCATCAAAGCCCTTGTGCTGCATACTGCCGGAGCCGGGGAATCACAGGTGGATGAATGGATCAGTGATCTGGAAACGTATGTCAATCCGACTGTCGGGTTGTTGGCGCATCCTGGACAGGTGGATATCCGCATCACGGCCAGAGCTTCCTCCACGGAAAATGCAGATCAAATGATCGCCAGGGTTGCCAAAGAGGTGTACCGGCGTGTGGGGGATTATATTTACGGAGAAAATGGAGATACTCAGGAAAAGGCAGTACAGACCAGGCTTTCTCAATTGGGGTGGAAAGTCGTGGTGAACCAGCAAGGTATGGGGAAAGATTTCATTGCAGCATTGATCGGCATGGGTATCCAGGTGGATCTGGATGGCAGCCAACAGGATCATTTTGAAAACCTTTTGAATGGGAATCTTTCGGTTTCACAAGTTTCACATCCTGATGGATACGATGTCTTTTATAAAATCGTTCTAAAATCAGGACGAAAAAAACAGCATCTCAGTTTAAGACTCAAAACACCGCTAAAACAAGTCGAGGAGATCCGCACTTATGGCGGGCCTGCCCAATCAAAAGATGACTGGGCTGCGAACCAGGCTCTTGACTTTCTACGCCGGCAGTTATTATAAAATTGATTGATCAGGGGTATACGATGAAACAGGTTGATTTAGTTCTCACCAATGCAATTGTCCTCACCATGGACAAAGATATGAATCTCTATGAACCCGGTGCTGTGGCTGTCGATGGGCAATACATCATCGCAGCAGGCCCGGAAAACGAGATACTCCAGGCCTATTCAGGGAAAACGATCCTCGATTGTCACGGCAAGGTGCTGATGCCCGGTTTGATCAACGGTCACACTCATGCACCAATGACACTTTTGCGAGGGTTGGCCGATGATTTACGGTTGGATGTGTGGCTGATGGGTTACATGATGCCGGTCGAAAATGAATTCGTCTCCCGGGAATTCGTTGAATTGGGTACACGATTGGCCTGTGCTGAAATGATCCGCAGCGGGGTGACAACTTTTGCGGATATGTATTATTTTGAAGATTCTGTTGCCCAGGCTACAGCATCAGCCGGAATGCGCGCCATTTGTGCTCAAACGATACTGAAATTCCCCTCCCCGGATGCACAATCGTATGATGAAGCATTTACAGCTACGCGCAAGTTCATCCAAAAATGGAAAGGGCACCCGCTGATTGTTCCCGCGGTGGGCCCGCATGCCCCTTATACCTGTACGGATGAGATCCTGCAAATGGCGAGCGCCCTGGCCATCGAATTCGATGTACCCTTGCATATCCATATTTCCGAGACCGCACTCGAAGTGGAAAACATGCGCCGTGAGATGGGGATGCCGGTGGTTCCATATATCAAAAAACAAAACGTTTTGGAAGCAAAGGTGATCGCAGCCCATTGTGTGCACATCGATGAAGGTGAGATGCGCACCATGAAACATACCAACGCCAGCATTATCCATAACCCGACTTCCAACATAAAACTGGCCTCCGGGATTGCCAAGGTTAAAAAGATGCTCGAACTGGGCCTGAATGTGGGGATTGGAACGGATGGCAGTGCTTCGAACAATGACCTGGATATGTTTGAGGAGATTCGCCTGGCAGCATTCCTTTCCAAGGTGGATAGCAACGACCCAACCGCCTTGCCTGCTCCCCAGGCTTTACTGATGGCAACCCGCATGGGAGCCCAGGCATTGCATCTCGGCGAGATAACCGGTTCATTGGAACCCGGCAAACGCGCCGATCTGATTTGCATGGACATCGACAGACTTCATTACCTGCCCCGTTTCCATCGTGATCCGAAAGGGATCTATGCACAGATCGTCTATGCAGGTAAATCCAACGATGTCGCAGATGTCATGATAAACGGGAAATGGGTTATGCGTGACCGGGAGCTTTTAACCCTCGATGAAAATGAACTTGCCGAAAAAAGTCAGAACTACGCCCGCCAGATAGATGCCTTCCTGCTCGACCGGGAAGAATCGGTCATTGCCAAGCTGATCGCTATTGGCGGAGCCACACAGGAAGAATCATTCGAAGTTCAGGTAAAGGTACGCCTGGATTCCCTCCAGCCGGTTTTGGATGCTTTGAATAACCCCGCCCTGGAGATCATCCGGAAACGGCATTATATCGAATACGATACCTATTTCTCCTTTACCGATCCAGACCAGGGTTATCTGCGTTATCGGGAGGATCAATTTATCGATGAAAGCGGGCAGACGACCAATGTCCGCTCCAGGCTCACACATATTGGTGTTACGGATAAAGAGGAATTTTCCTCCAGGGTCCTGTTATCCCGCAGCCGGTATATTGCCCCGGCCACCCAGAGTCTGAGGTTCTATCGCGAATATTTTAAGCCGGCCAGTGAACAGGAAATTGAAAAAGACCGCTTGCGGTTTTTAGTCCAATATTTTGATACCGAATTCTTTATTAACCTGGACACGGTGAAAAAACCTCTGGAAGGTTATTTCCTGGAAATAAAAAGCAGAACCTGGAGCCGCAAGGATGCCATAAAAAAGGGAGCATTGGTCCTTGAACTGCTCAATTTGCTGGCTCCCGATCAAGGTGACGCCATCCATCAGGATTATATTCACCTGATTTCCGCCGAGGACAAACCCCACAATGTCTGAATTTTCCGCAGATCGCAAACGAATTAAGTGCCTGTTCACAGCAGTTGAGGCGGATCCATTGGTCAAGGTCGGCGGTTTGGGTGACGTCGCCTTTTCCTTGCCCAATGCATTAAGAAACCTCCATCCCGATGAGATTGGCGGACATGAAATCGATGTCCGCCTGATCCTGCCCTGTTACTCAACTGCCTGTCATAGTGTGAGCGAATCATCCCGCAAAACGCATTTCGATGTAATGACGGGATTGGGTGTGATCCCAACAACCATCTTCATGACTGAGATCAAAAATATGCCGGTCTATTTGATCTCATCTGATTTGATCCCGCAGAATACGTCGGTTTATACCTCTGACAGCTACAAGGACGGGCTTAAATTTTTATTTTTCTCCCAGGCTGCTCTGCAACTGGCCATAACACCTGGATGGGATATGGATGTCCTGCATGCCAACGACTGGCATACAGCCATCATTCCATACCTCTTGAAAGGCGGAAAACGGACAGGAATCTATCCGAAAAAGATGAAATCCATCCTGACCATCCACAATCTGCCGTTTATGGGAGCGGGCACCCAAACAGCCTTGCGCGATCTGGGTATTCCTTTCAGCAATGACCGAAAGCTTCCTGCCTGGGCTCGGCGGCTGCCTTTGCCCATGGGGCTTTCCGCCAGCGACCGGATTGTCGCTGTTTCTCCTTCCTATGCCAGCGAAATCCAAACTCCTGAATACGGAAATGATTTGAATGACTTTTTAAATTCGCGCTCCGATCGTTTATCTGGCATTATCAATGGTCTGGATACAGAACTTTGGGATCCTTCCACAGACCATGAATTGAATGTCCAGTTTTCGACCCAAACCCTGCCGGACAGGCATCACAATAAAACCGTTCTTCAAAAAGAATTAGCGTTGGAAGAAAATTCTGATATCCCGTTGCTGGCATTTATCGGCCGTATGGATCAACAAAAAGGCATCGACCTGATCATCGATGCACTACGCTTGTTGACAAAACAATCCTGGCAGGCTGTCCTGCTGGGTACAGGAAATACTGTGCTCGAAAAACAGGCTCTTCAACTCCAAACCGACTTTCCGGACAAGGTGCGTGCCATCATCAAGTTTGACAGCCATCTCTCGCGAAGGATTTACGGCGGCGCAGATATTCTGATGATGCCGTCGCGTTATGAACCCTGTGGGCTTGCCCAGATGATTGCCATGCGCTACGGTTGTGTTCCGCTGGCTCATGCGACCGGGGGATTAATCGACACCATCACCGATTATGGACAGAACATCGATGCCACAGGATTTTTGTTCGAGGATTGTACTGCAACAGAATTGGCGAAAACGATCAAACAGGCTCTCAATGTGTATAAAATAAAACCGGAGTGGATTAAACTGCAAAGGAATGGTATGAAAAAAGATTTCTCCTGGCATCAATCCGCATTGAGCTATGCCAATCTGTATATAAATATCTAAGGAGTTGGCGGTGAAAACAAGAGCGATTATCCTCGCAGGTGGTGAAGGAACACGCTTATCCATATTAACAGCAAAACGAACAAAACCTGCCGTCCCGTTTGGCGGAAAATACCGCATCATTGATTTTGCACTGTCGAACTGCATCAACTCAAACCTGTTTGATATCATCATTATTGCGCAGTACCGCCCCCATTCACTCATTGAGCATATCGGAGCTGGAGGTCCCTGGGATCTGGACCGGGAAATCAGCGGCGGTGTCAAATTGTTCACCCCTTACCAGGCTCAGGCGTCCGGCTGGTTTCGCGGAACTGCGGATGCCATACAGCAAAACTTTGCCTTCATCAAACGCGGCAACCCCGATTATCTGCTGATCCTCTCGGGTGATCATATCTATAACATGAATTACGAGGAGATGATCGAGTTTCATCAGGCAAGCCAGGCCGATGTAACCATCGCCACAGTTGAAGTGCCTATTGAAGAAGCCAGCCGCTATGGAATCATCAGTATTGATGAGCAGCAGAGGATTATTTCTTTCGTTGAGAAACCCGAGAAACCACAATCCAACCTGATTAACATGGGAGTTTACATTTTCAAACGTGAAATCATTGATAGCATCCTGTGGGAAGATCATCTCAAGCCTGATTCCTCGCACGATTTCGGCAAAGATATCATCCCGGATATGATCCGTCGGAATTTTAGAGTAATTGCCTTTCCATATCATGGTTATTGGGTCGACGTAGGAACTGTGCAATCCTACTGGAAAGCTCACATGGATCTGTTACAGCCGAACCCAAAATTCAATTTGTTCAGCCCGGAATGGCGTGTGATTACCCGGGAAGAAATTCAACCTCCCTGTTTTATTCATGAGAACGCGCAGGTTGAACATTCATTGATATGTAATGGCTGCGTCATCTATCCTGGTGCAAAAGTGATCCACAGTGTTCTCTCGCCTGGTGTACACGTCCACTCCGGAGCTGAAATTGACCAATCGGTCATTTTGAACGATTCGGTTATCGGCGAAAATGTCAAAATCAACCGCAGTATACTGGATAAACATGTGAAGATTCATGAAAATGCAATCATTGGGCAATGCATCAATCAAAATGATGAAAATGCCATCACCCTGATTGGGAAGAATTCCATCGTCGCCGCCAATATGATTCTCGAGGCAGGTTCGGTAGTCTACACGGATATTGTTCCTGCAGACTATTCCAGCACGATCGTTCATGCAAACGAACGGATCCAAACCAAGAGGCTGCCCAATGAGTTATAAACGTTCCTCTGGCATACTTCTTCATCCGACCAGTCTGCCCGGGCCGGACGGACTGGGTGATTTGGGAGCCGATGCACATCAGTGGGTTCTATCCCTCAGCAAAATGGGTTTTGAATTTTGGCAAATTTTACCTCTCGGCCCCACCGGGTATGGTGATTCCCCTTACCAGTGCTTCTCTGCTTTCGCCGGTAACCCGCTGCTGGTCAGTTCGCTGTTCCTCATCGAAGACGGCTTGCTCACATTCGATGATTTGGCCGACCGGCCGGCTTTTTCCAATGAATTTGTGGATTACGGAAAAGCAATCCCCTGGAAAAACAGATTGCTGAATACAGCCTTCGCAAATTTCAAGGCTTCTCCCCGGTCGGAACTCAAAAAAAAATTCGATAATTTCTGCCAACAGGAACATACCTGGTTGGATGACTACGCGCTCTTTATGGCCATCAAGGATGCCTATCATGGAGAGCCATGGAACAAATGGGCCCCCCCGCTCAAAATGCGTGAAAAAAACGCCCTGCTGCAATTCTCGAATGAGCATCATGATAGTATTCTATGCCATCAATTCAGGCAATTTCTGTTTTTCAGACAGTGGCAGGACATCAAACAGTATGCAAACAGTCTTGGGATCAAGATCATCGGCGACATTCCCATTTTTGTAGCCTATGACAGCGCAGATGCCTGGTCAAACCCGGATCTTTTCTATTTTGACAAGAACAGGGATGCCATTGTAGTAGCCGGCGTACCCCCGGATTACTTTTCGGTAACAGGCCAGTTGTGGGGAAATCCCTTGTATCTTTGGAAGACCCATCAGGATACTGCTTACGACTGGTGGATCAAACGGATTAAATCCACGCTGGCATTGGTCGACATCATCCGCCTGGATCACTTCCGGGGTTTTGTGGATTATTGGGAAATCCCGGCCGGCATGCCTACTGCGGAAATCGGGCAATGGAAACCTGGCCCGGGAAAAGAATTCTTCGATGCGATCAATACGTCCTTGGGAAACTTGCCGTTGATTGCGGAAGATCTTGGGCAGATTAATCCGCAGGTATACCAACTGCGTGATGAGCTTGCTCTACCTGGAATGAAGATTTTGCAGTTCGGATTTGGAAATGGCCCTGAAGATAATTTCCTGCCTCACAACTACCCCATTCACTGCGTGGCATACACCGGAACCCATGATAACGACACCGCCATCGGCTGGTTTGAAACTGCCCAGGAAAAAGAGAAAGATTTCTGCAGGCGTTATCTGAATTCATCCGGTGAAGATATTGCCTGGGATATGATTCGTTGTATATGGGCCTCTGTTGCCAATATTGCCATTGCACCGCTGCAGGATTTCCTGCAGAAAGGTAGCGAGGCGCGCATGAACTTTCCGGGGCGGGCAAGCGGCAATTGGGCCTGGCGTTTTCAGAATCATGAAATCACTCCGGAACTGATCAACCGGATAGCGGAAATTAATTACCTTTACGGCAGAACATTGAAGAGCTGAAACAAAACCACCCATCAAACCGGTGGTTTTGATCGGATATCGCGGATCACCTTTCCAATGATACACTTCATATCGATCCAGCCTAACTGCCTGCTGTCCAAACCGTCATCGTGTTCAGCGATGACAAAAACCTTTTTGTTTTCGCCATCAATTTGGTCAATTTTCTTGATCAATGTCCCGTACAATGCATGCTCAAATACAATGACATCCCCGCGCTGATAATTCGTAAAGGAAATGGGTGTCTTTCGGATTAAGACGAAATCCCCATGTTGATAACGGGGATACATGCTGTCGCCTGT
>JAJFTV010000039.1 GCA_021372725.1 Chloroflexota bacterium
TGAACAAAAGCTGTATTCGGTACATCTCAAGTATCAAAGGTCACAACCCTCCAGCCGGCGGGCACGGGGAGACGGTTATCCAAATTTGCTGAAGAATACAGAAATCACAAAACCGTTACAGGCTTTGTCCAGTGATATCAGCTATATTCCGACGAATGAAGGATTTGAATACACTTGTACAATCCGGGATATGATGTCAGGTGTTGTGGTGGGGTCGCCGTACATTTCGAAGTCCACAAAATCTATCCCCCACTGAACATCAGCCGGATCGTTGAAACGCACAACCTGTTCTTCACCAAGCACAGTGTGGCTGCCGTCAGCATTGGGCCGCATACCGCTTGCCTGTACGCTAAATACCACATTGCTGTTGCTATCCAGTTCCACAGACCGCGTTCGATACTGGAGCACAAAGTTCCCGTTGGGCGCTGGTTTCAAAATTGCTCCGCTGGGCGAGAATTGTTTTTGCCAGATCAGCTTGCCATTCGGGTTGACTTTTGCCACCCATGTTCCGCCGTCATCATCCAGCACACCGCCGATGATATAGTTGCCGTCTGCCGCAGGCAGGATGGTATGGATGAAACTGGTTTCAACGGGAAACACTTCTGACCAGACATAGCCATCCACCGGCGGGCAGGAAGCCACGGGAGTTTACGTGTTTGTCGGCTGGGGCGTGGCCGTATTTGCAGGTGCTTCCGGTGTGGCCGTGTTGTTCTGCTGTGCTGGCTTCCTCGGGGTTGGTGTGGCGTTATTCACGGACTGTTGAACCTGGGCCTGGCTCTGTGTTTCGTTCGCTTCGCCTGCCATCTGGCTCTTCTGGATGGTGGCTGTTGAACAGGATGCAGCCATGATGGAAAAGATGATGATTGTACTGAAGATTCGTATTTTGTTCATTCATCGATCTCCATGAGGAAACATGTCAGGTAAGCCTGATCATCGTATCCATCCGCAACCAGCACAAACCGGCTGTCCGGGCTTACGGTCATGGCGCGCGGATCAAGGAATGTACCTTCCGCCCAGTCGTTGACATCACTGGTTAATTTGCCGAAGCGTTGCAGCAGCACGCCATTCTGGCTGAATTGGTGAATGGCAATTTGCCCGATGTTCATCGCAAACAGCACGTAGATATTTCCGGCTTCGTCCGTCGCCAAATCATTTGCAACAGTCTCAACTATTTTCGAACGCACCAACGGGAATGCATCCCGTTCCTCCCCTGTCAGCGGATCGACGGTGATGATAGTGGCATCCCAGCTGAAATCCCGCAGCAGGTAGAACGCCCCCTGTGAATTGAATGCCAGGCTGGTATAGATATGCGCCTCGTCGTAATGAAACTGATCCACCGCTTCTGCCGTATCGGAAGTGTAAACTTCGATGGTGTTATTATCCATCAGGTAAATATTGCCGGTTTGTGGGTTTACGGCGATATCCGTATAAAGCCCGTCTCCTCCTGCCGTTTGTTGCACCCCTTCCGGAGACAACACCACGAACCGTCGGTAGGCTGTATCTGTGAACACCAGAATTCCAAACGGATCCACCGCCATTTTCAGAATATCGGCTTCATCAGGTATGTCGACTTGTTTGAGCAGATTGCCTTCAACATCATAAATGTAAAGTCCGTTACCTTGCGTGGCGACATAAACCAGGCCATTCGGCCCCATGGCGATATCTGCCGGGGTGCCGGGCAGGGGAACCCGCCAATACACGGAAGGCTCCGTGAAGGCCGCCAGCCTGCCATACAATTCAACGGCGGCAATACTCGCGGCAAAGGTGTTATCCTCGAACGCCATGATTATCTGATCTACTTCGAATTCACTGTGCGCCGGAATGTTGATGCGCGTATCGCATGCCCCCTCGTGCAATGGGGTGCTGCCTGAAGCTAAATATCCGAGGTCGAGTTCTACCCCCAATCCGGATTGGGAATTGAGCATCTCGATCCGCCGGATGCCGGTTTGAGCCCCCGCCGCATAAATGATAAGCTGTTCTGGCAGGACGGGTGTCAAATATTCCAGCGTGAGAATGGTCTCTCCGCTTTCTTTGGGCAGGGTAGCCAGCCAGCCGTTTCCGCAAGATGGGGCTTTCGCATCATAGTCACCCACCGCTACCTCATCTGCCATATATGGATCAAGATATCCCCAAAAGGCTCCCTGCCGCAGCAGTAAAGAGTCTGTCACTTCATCCGCCGGCAGGTTCATGGCAGGCCCATCTGTCGCCGGTGCGGATGGCATGACGACTGCGGTGTCGGTCACCTGGAGAGGGATGGTTGCAGTATTTTGCCTCCCTGCCGGCGTGGCTGCTTTCTGGCTGACCCCGCAGCTTGTCTGGGCCAGTACCAGCATCACCAACACCCCGCCCGCAAAACGCTTCCCACCCTGCCAGGAATTGCGGTGCTTTTCTCTTTCATCAGACCGTGGCGCAAAAAAATTCATAACAGGCTCTCCCCCAATTGCACCAACTTGAGGATCTCTTCTATTTTCTCGAGATGCATGCCTTTTAGTTCGATTGTCATCCCGCTGGAAGTGCGCTTGATCAGCGGTGATACTTTCGTCCAGCTTAGCAGCTTGGATTGCACGCCGGGAGTGAGCAGACGGTCAGCATCCTCTACCCCCTGCGCCCAAACCATGTAGCGCTCTCGAAAGGAAGGGCTGCCTGCCTGCACTTCCTGAACGCCCGCTGCTTCCTTTCCGAGTGCGGCGTGAATGACCTGCGTCTGCAACATTTTCCCCATAGCGCCTAAATTCACCTGTGTAGTTCGTGGACCGATCAGAATGGTCGTTCCCGATTGTGCGCTAGTCCAGGTCGTTTTCTGTTCCATGTTGCTCGAACTGGCTTCGGCATCGGTATCGCTGAAGCGGGAGGTGGCTTCCAGCGTCCACTCGGCGCTGGTGATCCGAAAGCCTTTTACCAAACGCTCGCGAATGGTTTCGAACCGCCATCCTTTTTGCTGCACAAATTGCTGCAACTGTTGTTCCACCTGTTTTTGCTTTCTCGTCACCAACAGAAGGACGATCCCCGCCACAAGCGCTATTCCGGCAAAGACGACAAGATTGAGAAGGATTTCATTCATATTTTTTACCTCACACCAGATATACCGATCATCTGTATCGACTGTTTCTATCGATATCGGTCTTGATGTTTACCTTGCAGGCGCTTAGCGTTAAAACCAGCAGGGTAAATGATCCCCAGATGCCAATGGGAAGCTTTTTAATCTTCATAATTCTTTCCTCATTCCACTATCTGACCAAGAAGTAAGCGAGGATACCCAAACCAATCAAGCAGATTGGTATTAAAACTACTATCCCAAGTACTACCACCAGAA
>JAJFTV010000072.1 GCA_021372725.1 Chloroflexota bacterium
CTTCCTGAATGGAGCCCTGTTTTTCCTTGATTTCTGCCAGATATCTCATCAGCTTTGCATCAGAAGGGAATTTATCCAAGAGAATAACCGCAGCTTGCTCGGCGTGTTCCAGATCATTTACCTGCAAGAATTTTTCAACAATATTGTCATAATCCATTTTGAGCAGATATTTTGGATCCCGCTCTGCGACATTGTCTGAAAGATGGCTTTTTAGGTCGGAGACAATTTGCTCTGCCAAAGCATCGGTTTCATCATCTTTTTTATTGTTGAAAGCATCCTGATATTTCTGTATCAAAGCAAACGGAGAATGCTGGGCAGCCTGTACCGATACAGGAAATTCCCGATGACCGGAAAGGCTCCATAATTCTTCCATCAATGGCTGGGTGTCAAAGTCGTTTTTCCGCAAGTTTTCCAGGGAATTTTGAAAATCGATAATCCCATCCCAATTTTCAAGGACTTGTGCTTTTTGTAAAAATACTCCTGCTTTCCAGGCATTTTGAGCATTTTCAAGTTCATTCCAGACACGCTCACCCTCCTCCTTTTTTCCAGCGAATTGCAGAAGGGATAAGTGATAATAACCATTGGCAATGGCGTAAATTTCATCCAGTGAATGATTGATCTCTGTTTGTGACGATGTAAAATCATCGTCATGAGCCAACA
This sequence comes from Chloroflexota bacterium, assembly GCA_021372725.1. Classification (GTDB taxonomy): domain Bacteria; phylum Chloroflexota; class Anaerolineae; order Anaerolineales; family Anaerolineaceae; genus JAJFTV01. The sequence continues at coordinate 661 of JAJFTV010000072.1, forward strand.
GTTGCTCGGATAAAAAACTGACAACTTCCTTTTTGTCGTGCTGGAACAAATATCTCAGAACAATCAATCTGGCAGCTAATGAAATTTTCGTCAAAAATTTCATTAGCTGCTGTACCAATATTTCGTTTTCAAAATAATAGCTGCAATAAATAAATCCACACATTTGCAGCACTTCTCTATCTTCGAAGTGCCCCCCCAACATCTGTACCAGTTCCCAAGGATCAATCAACAAATGGGACATGTAAATCAGGCTTGACCGAAAAAACGGCAATCTGTCATGAACAAATGACGATGTGCCAATTCCCAGCAGTTGCCTGAATTCCTCCCACCCGGCGTCATTTACAATCCCCACCAGCTCTTCAGCCCAGGCTCCAGTGATCGCAAATTTTACAGGATCCGAGAGTAGGTCGAACGAACTGTAACTATCCAGAGGTGTTCGCGATAATTGGGCTAAAAGCAGATTTTGTGCATCCACCCGAAGGTCAGGAAGCAATTCTTCCTGTTTGATCAAACAAATTCGTGCCAGGCTGCCCAAACGCCAGCTCTCTGAATTGAAACCGGAATCTAAAATGGAACTTACAAAAGGCTTGTATTCAAAGCTTTTTTTTGCCAATTCATTTTGCACAATTGGCCAAAGAATATTTCCCGCTTTATCCGGAAAATATTCTTTCAGATGTTCCACAACAGATGGCAGCATTACATTGATCTTTCGCGATAGTTTAATAGATCTTCTGAAGCAGGAAGTAAGCGACAACAACCAGTCCCATTCCCAGTAGCATTAACGTCAAGCCAATCCCTCTGGTTGTTTTGATGAGTTCGTTTAGTGAATTGAGGAGCAGAGAGGCATTCCCAACCAATCCTGAAATGTCATCACTAATCCCCTTTCTTGCTAATTTGCTGGTTTCCTCTGCCAGAACGCGGAAATCATCATTCAATACTCTGGACACCAAAATGAAAACTCCAGCTCCCAAAGACACGATCCCGACAAAGAATATGCAAATTGTCATGGTCAGCATAACATCGTTCATGGTCATTGAAACCATAATAAATTCCTCCTGAAAGTGCATTCAAGAGGAGTATTGCAATATTTATGCCAATCTATTTAGGGTGTGGAACGTTTAGCTATCCTGAAAAACATAGCCGGGAAGATGGCCTAAATCCAAAACCGGGTCATCACAAAAGAGCATTGCCCGTTCAATGGCATTGCTCAATTCACGAATGTTCCCCGGCCAGTTGTACGATTTTAATGCGTCCATGGCCATGGGCGAGATATCGATAATATTCAATCCCATTTGCATATTGAATTTACGAATGAAATACCCCACCAGTTCAGGGATATCCTCTTTCCGGTCACGAAGATTGGGAACATGAATATCGACCACATTCAGTCTGTAGAACAGATCCTGACGAAATTCACCCTCTGCGACCATTTTTTTAAGGTCTCTATTGGAGGCTGCCAGTATTTGAACGTCAACCTTGATTAATTTGGCGCCCCCTACCCGAAAAAATGCCTTTTCTTCAATGGCTCTTAAAAGTTTTACCTGGATATCCAATGGCATGGAAGAAATTTCATCCAGAAACAAGATTCCGCCATCGGCCTGTTCCATTAACCCGAGTTTTCGTTTGTTCGCGCTCGTAAAAGCGCCTTCATCATGCCCAAATAATTCGGATTCGAAGATGGTGGGCTGGATGGCCGCGCAATTCACCCCGATAAAGGGATTGGCAGCCCGTGGTCCCTGGGCATGGATATATTTTGCGACAATTTCTTTTCCAGATCCTGATTCTCCTGTTATCAATACAGATATGGAAGTTTTTGCGGTTCTTTTGGCCTGATTGATCACCTGATTAAATTCTGGAGAGGATCCCAATATAAATTTCAGATCCTCTTGTTGAGCTTTTCGATATTGGGCAACCTCCCGTCTGAGCAGGACGATCTCTTCAGCCTTTTGCAGAGCTTGTTGCAGTCTGCTGAACTCAAACGGTTTGCTGATGAAATCCAGGGCTCCATTTCTCATTGCATCCACCGCGATTTGAATATCATCAGAGGCAGTCAGTAAAATACACGGAGGCCGGTAAGGTAATTGGGCAATATCATACAATAAATCTGTCCCATTCCCATCCGGAAGGAAGACATCCAATAGAACAATGTCAATCGGTTCTGTTTTTAGACAGGCCCTTGCTTTTTGAAATGTTTCACAAAGTACCAGTTCATAATTTTTTGTGAGGAGAAATTCGCTGATCGTTTTACGGGCATTTTCCTCATCTTCAACAATCATTATTGTGATACTCAATGAATATTCTCCGTTTGCAATGGAAATCGGACAGTAAATACGCAACCTATATTGAAGGATTCTGCCTGGATTGTACCATGCAGTGCGGTAACCATGTGTTTGGTAATTGCCAAACCAAGCCCGGTACCTTTATTTTTTGTCGTTTTGAAAGGCTGAAATATTTTTTCAAGCCATTCTTCTGACATTCCTGGTCCGGTATCAGATACCGCAACTTCCACCAGTGGTTTTTCGGGATCGTCTTCATTCCTGGTAATCTTTATCGACAAGGTACCGCCGGTTTTTTCCATTGCATCCACTGCATTGTTAATCAGATTTGTAAAAATTTGATCGATCATCCGCACATCGCCCTCGATCATCAGCGGTGTCTCCGGAAATAGTGGATTGGATTCAATATTCAGACGTTCAAACCGTGGTCGCCATCGATCCAGAATGCCAGATAACTGTGAAACGATGTTGATCGACTTTAAAGTCGGCTCTACCGGGCGGGAAAAAGATAAAATAGATTCCGTCAGGTCTTTCAGGCGGCAGCAATCGTTATAAATTCTGTTGACCAGTTCATAGTTCCGATCCTCTTCAGTTGTCCAGGATTGCATCAATTGAACTGCCAGATAGATGTTATTGATGGGGTTCTTCACTTCATGTGAAAAAATGGATGCAAGACTACCCAACGCAGCGCGTTGTTCGAGATGTTGAACTTTTATCCTGTTTTGTTCATTCTCACTCTCATCCGATATTAATATCAGAATACCTCGCAAATTTTCCTTTTCACTGATGATCGGTAAAGCTCGAATATGAGCCGAAAATGCCTGTCCGTTGCGTTGGTGAAGTGAGACAATACCCAATTCATGTGTCTCAATTCCCTCCAGAGCAACCTCAAGTGCTTCAATTAATCCATCTGCTCCAATCAATACATCCGTCACCGGCCTTCTCTCGATCTCTTTAAAGGAGTAACCAAGGATCTGTTCGGCAGTTTGATTAATTTCGATTACGCGTAAATTCCTGTCAACGATGATGACTGCATCTTTGGTCTGTTGAAAAACCAGTGCCAGGATTTCGTTTTTACCAGAAAGGATTTCATTCTGGTTCTTCAAAAACATTTCGTAAATATATTTTTGAAGAAGCGAGCTAATCAATCCGCTGATCACCTCGAGACGTTTTGAAACCACCAGCAAATCATCCGCTTGAAAACCACCAGCAGATATTAATCCCAGTAAACCCTCACCTTGCGTCAATCTTGATGTGAAAAGATATTTCAGCCCTAAATCCTGGGCATAGCTTTGCAGTCTGGTATTCACCGGCTCCCCACAGTTCCAAAGAGTGATATTTCCGGTAAAGGCTACTTCCTCAAGGTTTACGGATTTGGGAAATAGTTTTTCTTTTTCAATGGATGCAAGTTTTGTAAACCCAAGATTATCCGCCCTGGCATGATAAATACACAACGAATCAACCTCTGCAAATTTCTTTGCTTTTTGCAGAAATTCTTTCAGAATGGCATGGATATCTTTATTGGAATTGAAACGCAATAGTTCGGCGAAATCACCAAGCAGTTTTTCTTCATCCTTACAAGAAATTCCTTTTGATGTTTCTACCAGTCCGTCTGCATTTCTCATATTAATGAATAGCCCGTTTGAAAATTTATGTAATCATGCGCCGTAAATGTGCCGGAAGAATTCCTTCCATTGCCCGGTATTTGGCTACAGTCCTTCTGGCGACAAAATGTCCGCGCGCTTCCAGCAATTTTACCAGTTTCGCATCACTTAAAGGACGTGTTTCACTGGATATGATTTCTCGCATTATAGTCCGAATATTGAGACTGCGGTCAAAAAAAGATGCCAAGGGAATGATTTGTTTGGTTGGAAGTTGTACTGTTTTATTGGCAACTGCTCTTGATATTGTGGATTCGTGCACATCCAGCTCGACCGATAATTGCACACGCGTAATCGGTTCAATATATTTTGGCCCCTTTACAATGAAATCCCTCTGCAATTTTACCAAATGAAACATGAGCCGCTGCATGGTATGATTTCGCTGCTGTAAACACTTTACGAACAATGACGCCCGCTCCAGATCCTCTTTCCAGATATCTTTTTGTTCCTCATCGGCACTCTTTACAGCCTTCCTGAAAAGAGGATTTACGCGCAGTGTTCCACCTAGTGGCATAATGATCTCAACGATTAGCGGCTGGGCAGGATCATCGTTCAAATAATTGATGATGATATCCGGCCTGTGATATACCTGGGTCGTAGAAACTGACGGGCTACGCACATCTCCCCAATATGATCGCCCTGGAAATGGGTTTAAGTTTTCGCTGATAAAACTGACAGCCAGATGAACATCTGCAACAGAGCAGTTATAACGATGCGCTATCTCATTGAACTGACGTTTACTCAATAAGTCCATGGCCTCGTTGACGATGAGAGTTGCCAATGCAGGAACCGCTTGCGTTTCTGATAAAATTTCAATTTGAATCTGCAAGGCTTCGCGTGGATTCAAAGAACCCACGCCTAATGGATCTGCTTTCTGGATTATCCTTCGAATCCCGTTGATTTTCGCCAGTGGGACATGAAAATACTGCGCGAGTTCTAACGGATCCACTGTAAGGAAACCATCATCATCAAGATTGGCAAGCAGAAAAACGGCATATTGTCTGTCTTCTTCAGCCAGATCCGGTAATATCTGCTTAAGGACATAAGTGGGCAAATCTTCTGTGATAGGCGAATAATCGTGCCCATCCAGATAATCATCTTCCTGCTGGTCAGAATGAGGCGTGAAATCATCTTTTGGAGAAATGAATACTACAGGATCTTCAGGATTTGATTCCTTGGGAATACTGCAGACAGGGCAATTCTCCCGCTCCTGAAGCAGCCTTCCGCAAGTTGGACAGCGCCGTTCATCCCGCAGTTCCAGTGCCGGATTGGATGAAAGCTCCGATTCAATTTCCTGTTTAATCTCATCGATTGTCATTTGAAGCAAAGTCATCGTCTGCGCAAGATGAGCAGTTGTTAAGGGTCTGATTTCCTGACTGGTTCGCTGTAGCATAAGAAATTCCTCTTACAAATAGTATATTCTCTTGACGACTAGGATGCAAGTTACATGCCATTCAGTATTTTCCATTTTTGCAAACATGCTAAGGGTGTTATTCTCTACTTCCTGTTTTGGTTGCTTTGACCTTCTCACATTTGACTTACTAACCGTAAAAATAAGGTAAGATTACCGTATCAGAAATAATCAATCTTTTTAGGAGCAATTGAAAAATGTCTCTTGATTTCGTTAAACCTGCCGAACGAATCTCTGCATTTAAACCATATTTCTTTTCAATACTGGGGAAAAAAATCAAGGACCTCCAATCTCATGGCCTTGATGTAATCAGACTGGATATGGGTTCACCCGATCTTCCACCTGCGGATTTTATTATTGAGGCCATGGTCCAATCGGCCCGTTCCGCTGACTCACATGGTTATACTGCTTATGGGGGTATTCCCTTATTCCGTGAAGCAGTCGCCAAATATTATTTGAATCGGTTTAATGTAAAACTTGATCCCGTCAATGAAGTACTCGGGTTGATTGGCTCCAAGGAAGGACTGTTTGATTTACCCGTTGTACTGGCAAACATGGGAGATGTGATATTAATTCCAGACCCCGGATATCCGGTTTATCAATCCGGGGCCGAACTCGTTGGGGCAGAAATTCACTACGTTCCACTGGTTGCCGAAAATAATTTTCTCCCGGATCTAAAAGCAATCCCACCCAAGATTGCCTATCGGGCAAAAATTATGTGGATTAATTATCCCAACAACCCAACCGGAGCCGTCGCACCGATTGAATTCTTCGAAGAAGTGGTTGAATTCGGGCGAAAACATGAAATTGTGATTGCACATGACGCCCCTTATACAGAAATTTGCTATGACGGGTATGTCGCGCCCAGCATACTACAGGTACCGGATAGCAAAGATGTGGTTGTAGAATTCAACTCGTTATCCAAGGCCTATAATATGGGCGGCTGGCGATTGGGTATGGTTTGTGGTAATCCCAAGGTGCTTAAACTTTTACAAACATACAAAAGCCAGATGGATAACTCTCATTTTGCTCCAATTCAAATTGCAGGGGCCACGGCCCTGACCGGTGACCAAAACTGGTTGATCAATCGGAATGAAATCTATAAAGAGCGTCGCGATATTATTTTAGAGACTTTAAGAAACCTGGGCTTCCAAGTGAACACGCCCCCTTCCACAATCTACCTGTGGGCTCGAATCCCCTCTCGTTTTGAGGACTGTATCGAGTTTTGCGATCGACTATTGAGGGAGACCGGCGTTTCCATGACACCTGGTACCGTCTTCGGGGAGTACGGTAAAGGATATGTACGTATTTCCCTGGGTATCGCAACGGACCGTGTTCGTGTTGCGATGGAACGACTAACTGACTGGATGAAAAAGCAGTAAACAGGAATGATAAAAAAGATTTACGAAATACAATCGACTGACGAGTTGGCAATTCTCGTCGGGGTTGACCTGCGTTCAGAAAAACAGTTTCTCACAATGGAAGATTCATTGGAAGAGCTATCTCTGCTTGCAAAAACAGCAGGTTTGGAAATTTGCTGCGAAACCACTCAACGACTGGAAAAACCAAATCCGGAAACCCTCATTGGTGGGGGGAAGGTTGATGAAATAAAGATCTTGCTCGACGAAACCGGCGCAAAAATCTGCGTTTTCGATATCGAGCTCAACCCTCGTCATCAAAGAGAACTGGAAAAAAAGCTGGGGGAAAACATTCGCGTTCTGGATCGCACTGCTTTAATCCTTGATATCTTCGCTCAACATGCCAAAACACGCGAAGGCATTTTGCAGGTTGAACTGGCGCAATATGAGTATCGTCTGCCCCGCCTTACCCGCGCCTGGACGCATCTTGCCAGACAGGCAGGCGGCGCTTCAGGCCGTTCTGGCAGTACCGGGGGTGTTGGCCTGCGTGGACCCGGCGAAACTCAACTTGAAGTGGACCGGCGTGAAATCAACACACGAATATCTGCACTAAAAAAAGACCTTGAGAAGGTGCGTGAACATCGGCTTCGCCATCGCGTCCAGAGGAAACGCTCCAGAATCCCGATTGTTTCTCTGGTCGGCTATACGAATGCCGGTAAATCCACCCTTCTCAATCAAATCTCAGGAGCCGATATTTATACGGCCGATCAATTGTTTGCAACGTTGGATCCCACTACCCGGCGGGTTGAACTTCCCGCCGGCGAACAAATCCTCATCACCGATACGGTTGGATTTATTCAAAAGCTGCCCACCCAGCTTGTTGCCGCATTCCGTGCTACTCTGGAAGAGATTTCTGAGTCAGATTTGCTCATTCACGTTGTGGATATCAACCATCCCAACGCGCTTGCCCAATGGAAAGCAGTGCAGAATACTCTCACCGAAATCAATGCAGATCACATTCCTGTCATTACTGCACTCAATAAAATCGATCTCCTCCCCGATCCTGATAATGCGATCGATACCTTAAAGAGCTTTCAGAATTCCGTTGCCATTTCCGCCAATACAAGGTTTGGTTTACCTGAGTTACTTGAAAGCATAGAAACCAACTTGTTCAAGAATTTTATACCCATCGATATCACACTGCCTTACACCGAAGGGAATCTCCTCTCTCAAATTCATGATTTGGGAATGGTCGAACTTATCGAGCACAATCGCAAGGGAACTCACGTGAGAGCTCGCATCCCTGGCCGTTTGGTTGCCAGCTTTAAACCATTCCTAAAATCTGGTGATGTCATCGATTTTGGATCAGAAGAAGTGGAATCGGAATCTTAACAGCAAAGACCCAACCTTTCCATCGAAAAAAAGGTTGGGTCTTTGCTCGCAGCTTTTTCTTTCTGCCGCGATCTGATATAAGAATTATTTCTTCTTGCTTTCCTTGCTGATAATTTCGCGGCCCTGGTAGAAACCGCAATTATCACAAACCGTATGCGGCAGGCGCATCTCACCGCAATTACTGCATTGGACAAGGTTAATCGCTTGCAACGCATCATGGGCTCTGCGGCGATCGCGACGTCCTTTTGATAATTTTCTCTTCGGAAGCGGTACCATCAAAAATCTCCTCTTGGCAAACCAACCAAAATCACTGCGTGATTATAATAAAAAAGATCGAAAAGTCAAGCCCTTTGCTTATCAGGCGACGCGTGATTATAACACAAATTGTTGGCAAATTTCCTGGAAACATCTATTTAATCCAATCTCCAAAAAACCGGTTTAGTGCATCGATTGAGTGGCTTCGAGGCAAGCATTCCGAATTATTTACTCATAAAAGCGTAATCCTCTGTATTTTCCGGCAATCCTTTGCATTTTTCCCTCACAGAAAGTACAATTATGGCTATGGAGATTCAATTAGCTGTCGCCAAAATTAACAAGCATGGTACGATGGAGAGTGGTGATACACTCGAATCAGTCGAAAGACCCAATGGCGGGCAGACTGTAGTCATGGCAGACGCCCTGGTTGAAAATCACTTTGCCAAGGTCGTTTCTTCGGCTGTTGTACGGACCGTCACCAGTCGAATCGCCGAGGGAGTCCGCGATGGGGCTGCGATCCGTGCCGCCTCTGATGCTCTTTTCACCGATCATAATGGGCAAGTCGGGTCATATTTGAATGTCATTTCTGTGGATTTGCAAACGTGTACAGTTGTGATTTCCAGAAACAATCCAACCCCAACCTATGTCTGTATGCAAGACAGAATTGAAAACCTGTCAGGTGAGTGCAGTCCGATAGGATTGAGCAGGAATATTAAACCCTCCATCGTTGAAATCCCTCTCGAGGTGGGGTTGACGGTACTGTCTTTTACTGAAGGCTTGATCAAAGCAGGCCAGAATTCCGGTCTCACCTTTGAACTCGTCACCCTATTGGAATCCCTGCTCGATGAACAGGAACCCTCTGCTCAATCTATTGCAGATACGATACTTTATGAAGCGATCCGGATGGACAATAACCAGCCCCAGAATGATATGTCACTCGTCGTATTGCGGGTGATGCCGCGTTCAGCCGATTCAATTCGGAAAATGATAATCCACCTGCCCTATGGTCAACCGGATTGTCCGTGTTAATAAATTAACATTAATAAAGTGAACCCTCTTTAGAAAAATAACAATGCGGTATAATAGTCGCGCCGCCAGCCAGGGCTGGCATTTGCTTGTATCGGAGGAGAGAACGCATGCGTGATCGCTATTTGAGAATCATCATCATCATAATCCTGGTCGCTGTGGGAATATGGATCAATATTCCGACTGATCAAGGATTGAAAATCGGCGACTTCGAAAGATCTCTTGATGTCGTACTTGGTCTCGACCTGCAGGGTGGTTTGCAGGTATTGTTGGAAGTTCCTGAAGGATTTGAATCCACTACCCAGGATCTTGAAGTAGCCCGCCAAATACTTGAAAACCGAGCCAATGGTTTGGGTGTAAGTGAGGTTGTTTTCCAGGTCGCCGGCTCACGCCGCATTCTGGGTGAATTTCCCGGGCTTACCGATACCAGCCAGGTTGTGGATGTGTTGAAGACGACCGGCCAGCTTGAATTTGTCGATCTTGGTGACACCCCCCTCAACATCGGGACTGAGATACAGACCGACCTGGGCAGTACCTCTGTATCCGGAGAAACAGCTACCCCAACCGCCACATCTGAAATCAGCCCCACAGGCGGGGACTTGCAGAATGGGGCTACTGCTCAAGATACGACCCCCCAGATTTATCATACAATCATAACCGGAGACCAACTGAAGAATATCCTGGTCAAAAATGATCCTACTTTCGGATACTATGTAACCTTCGAGCTTGATCCGGAAGGCACCCAGATATTCGGCGACTTCACCACCAACAATATTGGCAAGTACCTGGCAATTGTGCTGGATAAAAAAGTCATCTCCTCGCCAAGTATTGATGATTCAATTACCGGCGGCGAAGTGATGATCAAGGGCAGCTTCACTTACGATAGCGCGAATGCCCTTGCCGTCCAGCTTCGCTATGGTTCTCTCCCCATTCCATTGGAAGAAGTGGAAACCCGCGTGATCGGGCCAACGCTTGGCGAAGATTCCCTGAACAAAAGCCTGATCGCCGGCGTGATTGGTTTTATTATCATTGCGTTGTTCATGCTCATCTACTACCGGCTCCCCGGAGCAATAGCCATTCTGGCAATTCTTGTATATGGTTTGATCACAATCACCATTTATAAGTTGATCCCCGTCACCCTTACACTCCCGGGTATCGCAGGTTTACTATTGGGTATCGGCGGCGCGTTGGATGCAAATATTCTCATCTTCGAAAGATTAAAAGAAGAGCTTCGAAGTGGAAGAAAAATGGGACAGGCACTTGATCTGGCCTGGAAACGCGCCTGGCCTTCAATTCGCGACTCAAATGCTGCCACGCTGATAACGAGTATAATTCTGTTTATTTTTGGCTCATCTTATGGCGCCAGCACTGTAAAAGGTTTTGCGCTTACCTTGTTCCTGGGTGTTATTGTCAGTTTATTCAACGCATCTGTGGTAACCAGAACATTCTTGAACGAAATATTAAATGCGCTCAATATTACCAATTTTAAGCGCTGGTTTGGAATATAAGGAGCGATAAAAATGCTTGATATCCTGGGAAAACGATATACTTTCTTTCTAATTTCTTTGGTGATCATTGTACCTGGTTTGATTATTCTCATAATCTATGGAATGCCATTTTCCATTGATTTCACCGGCGGAAGTTTTCTGGAACTACAGTTTGAGACCGGAAAACTCCTCACCTCGGATCAGGTCCTGTCAATTTATGAAAATAACGGCATCGGCGATGTGCAGGTACAAACTTCCGGGGACAATATTCTCATCATTCGGTCACAATTCATGGAAGAATCAACGCGTAGTCAAATCGTCACCGAAATGGCAGCTCTTTCGGGGAGTACCATTGTGGTTCGACGTTTTGATAGCGTTGGGCCCTCTATCGGGCGTGAAGTAACGTCCCAGGCAGCCTTGGCCGTTGCGATTGCCGCCCTGGGTGTGATTATTTACATCACTTTTGCCTTCCGCGGCGTTCAGCATGCTGCGCGTTATGGTATTTGTGCCATTATTGCCATGCTGCATGATATTTTGGTCTTGCTAAGCGTTACGGCAATCGGTGGGAAATTCTTCGGATGGGAATTTGATACTCTCTTTTTGACAGCCTTCCTGACCGTCATCGGTTTTTCCGTACAAGACAAGATTGTGGTGTTTGACAGAATCAGGGAAAACTCAAACATCTTTCGCCGAATTTCCTTTGAAAAACTGGCGAATCACTCCATCGTCCAGACACTTGGACGATCCATCAACACCCAGTTAATGACATCGGAATTTTTACTGCTATCCCTGGCATTATTTGGAGGAACAACTTTACGTGATTTCTCCATCGTGATGTTGATCGGGTTGTTTATGGGTACCTACTCGTCCATATTTATCGCTGCACCTGTCCTCGTCATCTGGGAAAACAAGGAGTGGCAAAACTGGTTTAAGACTCGCAAAACTGCCAGCTAAATTTTCCAGGTTCTGGAAGAAATTCCAGAACCTTTTTTATTTCTGTTCGAACACAAGTTCGGTTCGTATTTATGATTTACTGAAAACTCAAATAAAATCAATTTACATGGAGACAGATTTATGAAACGAGAGGCAGTTCTAATTACCGGTGCAAATGGGGAAATCGGACATGGTTTGATAGATTATTTACAGCAGAAATGTGATTTTGATATTATTGCAATGGATATTCAACCGCTGGATGAAAGTCTGTCAGCTTATTGCCATCAATTCATCCAGGGAAATATTCTTGATGTAAAGTTGTTAAATGAAATTGCCAATCAGTATCCAATCCGAACTGTTTATCATCTTGCATCCTTGCTTTCCACAGGCGCTGAAAAAAACCCCGAGCTGGCTCATAACGTCAATGTAAATGGAACCTTCAATCTTCTCAAAATGGCAGATATACTGGGTGAAAAATCTGGCGTAGCCACCAAATTCATTTACCCCAGCTCCATTGCTGCTTATGGCTTGCCAGGAATCAAAGAAAAAATGTCGGCCGGGAAGGTTACAGAAGATCAGTACATTTCCTCTACCATAACCTTGTACGGTATCAATAAACTTTATTGTGAAAACCTGGGCCGCTATTTTATGGATTATTACGGACAGATCCAACCTGAAGGAGCTCGAAAGAACGTGGATTTCAGGGCAGTGCGCTTTCCGGGTCTGATCAGTGCCATTACCTTACCCACAGGTGGAACCACTGATTATGGCCCTGAAATGATCCATGCAGCAGCACAAAATAAACCCTATGCCTGCTTTGTTCGCCCTGATACCCGGCTTCCTTTTATGGTGATGCCAGATGCCATTAAGTCACTGATCTTGCTCGAAGCAGCTCCGAAAGCATCATTAACCCAAACAGTATACAATGTTACCAGTTTCAGCCCCACCGCTCAGGAATTGGTAGATATTGTCAAAGGTGCATTTCCTGACGCACAAATTGCGTATAAAGTAGATGAAAGTCGTCAAAGATTTGTGGATACCTGGCCGGTAGATATTGATGATTCCGCTGCTCGCCGTGATTGGGGTTGGGCACCGGAATATGATCAGGATCGGGCTTTTTATGAACTCCTCATCCCGGCGGTCAAGCAGCGTTACGGAACAAAAATCGGCCATTGAGTACCCGGTACACCACTCACCACATTATCAATTGACGGCACAAACCCAGTCAGCGTCATGGCCTGAAACCAGTTTGACTTCTGATCAACGTGAAGATACACGAAACGAAGAATATACAATCACTTTCGAAGAGGGAAACGATATTTATTCCTATACCACAAACGGCTATTTGGAATATCTCGAATTTACTCCCGGGAGCAAATGGCTTTTATCAGTGAATGCCTTTGGAAAAATCACCGATCTGCAATCCGCAGATTGAAAAATATCTTAATAGGCAAACATGAAACAAATATCATTCACATTTGTTCCCGTTGGCCCAGTGATAATGGAAGCTCCCAGGTTCCTGAAATAATGCCAGGAGTCATTGTTTGCCAGGTAAATTTCAGGATCCAGGGATAATCCAAGGCCCTTATAGTACGTGTTTCCGGTGACCACAGCGCCGGCAGCATCCGTAGGCCCATCCTCACCGTCTGTGGCGATGGGCATAAAAGCAACGTTACGTAATCCAGCCAATTCCTTCACTGCTCCCAAAGCCATTTCCTGATTACGCCCCCCCAAACCTCTACCCCGTATACGTCCCGTTGTTTCACCACCGGCGATTATACAAGCCGGTCTTTTTATTGGATTCCCTGTTTCAGCAATTTCCCTTAATATCGATGAAAGAAATATCCCCGCGTTTCTTGCCTCTCCATGCAAGGATGACGTCAACAACAAAGAGTTGAAACCAAGATCCCTGCTTTTTTGCAAAGCAGCTCTGCATGCCTGGCGGTTGTCGCCAACAATCAAATGATCCACCTTTTGCAAGAATTGGCTGCCGGCTTTAACCGTTTCGGGTACCCCCCCTTCCATTCCTTTTCGAAGATACTGTCTTACGGGCTCAGAAATTTTTTCGGCAAGCCCATATCGCTGGATAATTTTCCAGGCATCCAGAAACGTACTTTCATCAGCAACGGTCGGTCCGGATGCAATGATCTCAAGAGGGTTCCCAATCACATCAGAAAGAATCAGGGCCATTATTTGAGCAGGAAAAAGCAGTCTTGCCAAACCACCCCCTTTTATAAGATCCAGATGCTTCCGGATGGTATTCATCTCATTGATCGTGGCGCCGCATTCCAAAAGCAAACCGGTTGTGATCTGTAAATCGAAAAGTGACAAACCTTCGGCGGGAAGTGTCATCAATGCAGATCCACCACCCGTAACAAGACAGATCACAAGATCTTTCTCTGTAATAATATGAGTAAAATCAGCCAGGGCTATGCTGCTTTCTATACTCTCATCACCAGGAACAGGATGATTACCTCGCTTGACAAGTACTTTGCCGGCTGGTTCGCATTCATAATTATCATGCTTGGTGATTACCAATCCACCGGTAATTCGTTCTCCCAGAATCTGATTCAATCCATTGACCAAACCCGCAGCAGCTTTTCCTGCGCCAACGATATAAATGTTTTCGATTTCTGAGAGATCGTAGGCCTTGCTTTCACCAAAAATCAATTTTTGTCCATCTTTACGAACATGCTGGAAAATTATTTTCTGTGGATTCACAGATTGAAGAGAGGAATTGATAATTTCCCAAAATTCATCTGGAAATTCGTTTTGCATAACAGGGGAAATTAATCTATAATTCATATTCATTGATGTAATAAAAATCCGGCAAATAGATGACTAAAGACAAATACATATCAGGCTTAATTGATTTAAAATCAACTCAATATATTTTGGATAACCAATCATATCACATTGAATTGATTGATATTTTTCCATGGGAGATTGAAAAGTGAACAATGATATTATGACCGGTTTGTTTAAACCAAAATCGATAGCCGTGGTAGGCGCGTCAGCAACGCCAGGGAAAATTGGATACACCGTCCTCAAGAACCTGATCGACAGCCAATATACCGGGAAGATTTATCCCATCAATCCGACCGCAGATGAGATATTGGGCATTAAAGCCTATGCGTCTGTCATGGATGTTCCGGGAGAAATTGACGCAGCAGCCATTACCGTACCTGCCAAATTGACGCTCCAGGTAACCGAAGAATGTGGAAAGAAAGGCATCAAGGGGTTAATTATCATCACTTCTGGTTTCAGCGAGGTAGGAAACCATGAACTCGAGGAACAAATCGTCGAGACCGCCAAACGATATGGCTCCAGAATTTTGGGGCCAAACATCGTAGGTGTTTTATCGAATGCCGACCACATGAATGCATCATTTGCCCCGTTCCTCCCAATGGTGGGGAAGGCTGCGCTGATCTCTCAAAGTGGCGCCCTGCTCATCGCAATGGATGCAGCATCCTACACCCGCAAGGTTGGTTTTGACAAATTGGTCTCAATCGGTAATATGTCGGATGTTGATTTTGCAGACATCATTAGCTGCCTGAATGATGATGAAAACACGAGCTGTATTACTTTGTATATCGAGGGCATCAGGGACGGGCGTAAATTCATGGATGCTTGTAAAAACGCCACAAAACCGATCATTGCGCTCAAATCCGGCACATCCTCACATGGCGCCGCAGCAGCAGCATCGCACACCGGATCTTTGGCAGGAGCTGCCAAGGTTTATGGCGCTGCATTCAAACAATCAGGCATCATTCAGGCTTCTGACCTGAACAATCTTTTCGACCGCACCCAGGCTTTATCCCTTCAACCACCCATGAATGGTGACAATCTCCTGATCATCACCAATGGTGGCGGGGTAGGTGTTCTGGCAACCGATGCGGCTGAGCGCGATGGTATCCCGCTAAAATTCGCCCCCAAAGAAGTTCAGGATGAAATGAAGAAACACATGCCGGAATTTGGATCGGCGAAGAACCCTGTTGATCTGACCGGTATGGCTGGCACGGAATGGTATACTGAATCAGTTCAGTTTGCTCTGGATCACTCCTGGGTGGATGGTCTGGTCGTTCTGTATTGTGAAACTGCCATGACAAACCCAATTGAAATTGCCAAAGGCATAAAAAGAGCTGTCGATGCCGCGAAGACAAAAGACAAACCGATTGTAGTTTCTGCCGTAGGCGGAGAGAAATCAGACGCGGCAATTCAATGGCTGCTTGAAAACGGTATTCCTGCTTACAACTCGCCGGAAGTAGCTATCAATGCGATGGCTGCCCTGCGTGAACAGGCAAAAGCAAAAATCACTGTGGCGGAAAAATTCAAGCCTTATGGTGATTATGATAAAGAAACCGCCCTCAAGGTCATCAAAAAAGCCCGTGAGGATGGACGTGAATCGTTGACTGAAATCGAGGCCAAACAGATTTTCGAGGCTTATGGTCTGCCTACAACCAAGGGTCTCCTTGCAAAGAGTGAGGCAGAGGCTGTCGAATTCGCGAAAAAGATCGGTTACCCGGTTGTCATGAAAATCGTTTCGCCGGAAATTCTGCACAAATCCGATGCCGGCGGCGTAAAGGTCAATATCAAGGACGACGCTGCGGCAAGGGAAGCTTACAATGTCATCCTCGCCAATGCAAAAAATTACAAATCCGATGCAAATATTCACGGTATCCTTGTCCAGGAAATGGCACCCTGGGGTACCGAGGTCATTCTGGGCTCCATCAATGATGCCACATTCGGCCCAACGATGATGTTTGGTCTGGGCGGTATCTTCGTTGAGGTGCTCAAGGATGTGACCTTCAGAGTTTCCCCTGTTTCAGAGAACCAGGCGTTAATCATGTTGGATGAAATCCGCGGCGCACCTATTCTTGCCGGTGTTCGTGGTGAAGCACCCCGCGATAAAGAAGCCATGGCAAATGCCGTTTGCCGTTACTCGAGTATGATCCTGGATCTGAAGGATGAAATCAGCGAATCAGACGCCAACCCGGTTTTGGTTTACGAAAAGGGTAAAGGCATCAAGATCGTCGATGCCAGGGTAATCCTGAAGAAGAAATAACGTTGACTTGGCTTTGACAGATATTTCTTGTATGTCTATCAACCTACAACAAAGTGGCTGTCTCAAAAGTTTGAATTTGACTTTTGAGACAGCCACATTCTATACGCAGCTTGCCAATATCGGATGAATTGGAATAATGTTGCGATAATCATTATTTGGCCCGGTTTATCTCATGGTAAAATCCTCACGTCCTGTCAAAATTTATTTTTGAATTCATGTTTGTTTCCATTTTGATTGAATGGAGAATGACATCTGAAAAATATTAAAAAGCATCTCAATCAACCATACCTGTACCCAATTTATCTTTTACTGTTTGGGATTCTTGCCCACGGTTTGCTGATTCCATTTCTCGGTTTTTATTGGGATGATTGGCCAATGATTTGGTTCGCAGAAACCCAGGGACCGGCAGGTTTTATCGGAGCATTCTCTGGAGACCGTCCTTTCCTATCAATCACTTACATCCTGACAACCTCCCTTTTGAGTACCAATCCTGTACAGTGGCAAATTCTCGGGTTGATCACCAGAGTTGCGTTGGGCCTTACAGTCTGGTGGCTTTCGCGGCTGCTATGGCCCGAAAAATATCCACAGGCCTGCTGGCTGGGCTTATTGATTGTCGTTTTTCCAGGATTCAAACAACAGCCCATATCCGTGGTATACGCCAACGGGATTATCCTGTTAATCAGCTATTTTGCATCTTATGCTTTGATGATATTGGCTATGCGCCATCCCGGCAAAAGATCCAAAATCCTTCTCTTTTCGGCCTCCATGGCAACTTATGCTTTTTGCCTGTTTTCAACAGAGTATTACATCGGTTTGGATATCCTCAGACTCGTAATGATCTGGATCCTCATCCGGCGTGAGGTCCCCCGCTTTAAGGATCACTATAAAAAAGTACTGTTGACCTGGCTGCCTTATCTGATCCTTTTAATCCTTTTCCTGATCTGGCGTGTATTTATTTTTGGGTTTCCAACTTACCAGCCTGTCTTGCTGGAAGAAATAGAAAATGGTTCGCAAAGTGGATGGATAGACCTGGCATTCCGTTTTTTCAGAGATCCAATCGTTGCCGGCTGGAAGGCATGGAGCTCCTCTTTTCATCTGCCAGAGTTATCCGAATTAACTACCGCATCCGGCATTTCTTATTGGATTCTTTTCATCATCGGGGGATTATCAGCCTGGGGCATCCTGAAAATCATTTCAGGTGGGAACAACACTTCAAAAAACCTTCCGGAAAAGAATTATCTGAATGAAATTTTCCTGCTCTCTGGCATTGGTCTGTTCTCCGCCGGCTTTCCGTTCTGGGTGACTGGTCTCCCTGTTGAACTGACCTATCCTTACGACAGATTCATGCTGGTTTACCTGTTTGGCAGTTGCCTGTTGATCATCGCCTTGCTGGAATGGATTGTCAGAAAGAATTATCAGAAAAACATCATTCTGGCGCTGCTTGTTGGAGCATCCATCGCCACCAATTTTCAGAATGACAATACCTACCGACGTGAATGGCTGACTTTTCAAGATTTCTTTCACCAGCTCTCCTGGAGAGTCCCTTCGCTTGAGGAAAATACACTTTTCATTACATCCAGGGTTCCATTCTCTTATTACAGTGACAATTCACTCACAGCGCCGTTGAATTTACTCTATGATCCAGATAACACCTCGCTGGAATTGCCATATTACCTGGCCTTCGCCGGCGTCCGTCTTGGAAGAAGCATCCCTTCTTTTGAAGAAAACCAGAAAATCCATCAGAATTACCGAAATGCCGAGTTTTTTGGAAATACCTCGGATTCGCTGGTCTTCTTTTACTCACCACCCGGTTGTTTGAGAATTCTGGACGCCGAACGTGATACTTCCCTGCCCATCCTGCCCGATGATTATGATCGATTTATCCATTTGTCCAATCCTGATTTGATCCGCCAGGAAGTGGATAATTCGATTGCAGATCATCCTGAATGGTTTGGAAAAGAACCGGAACCCACCTGGTGTTATTATTTCGAACATGCCGACCTGGAACGACAATTCGGGAACTGGGAAGCCGTGGTTTCCTGGATAAATCAGGCTCAAGAGGCGGGTTTATCACCTGCCGAGCCCTCCGAATGGTTGATCTACCTGGAAGGCCTTTTCCTGACTGATTCGTCTGAAAACGCCTTTCGCCTCACAGAAAAAATTTTTTTTGAATATCCTGAAATGAACAATCAAGTATGTGAAATGATTTCCCGTATCAATCATCTCAAACCTGATTTGGCTGATCAGCAAGAAATGCTAAAATTACTGGAAACAACAGACTGCGGGATATCAAATGATAAATAACAGTAAAGATAATCACCAGCCTTCCATTTCCGTTGTGGTACCGGTATACAACGGCAGCGAAACTCTGGCTCTGTTAACCGAGCGGTTGAATGCGATTTTGCCAACCATCGCTCAACAGTATGAGATTATTTATGTCAATGACGGCAGCCAGGATGACAGTTGGGAGTGTATTACAGAGTTGTGCTCGCGGTTTCAATATGTGCGCGGGATTAACCTGCTCAGGAATTTTGGCCAACACAATGCGATCCTATGTGGAATTCGAACCGCCAAAAATGAAATTATCGTCACAATGGATGATGATTTACAGCATCCGCCTGATCAAATTCCGCTCCTGCTCGAAAAATTACAGCAGGGCTTCGATGTCGTTTATGGTATTCCCAGAAAAATGCCGCACTCCTTTTTTAGAAATCTGGCATCCTGGCTGATTAAACGAATCCTTGCTCTGGTGATGGGAATCAAGACGATCAAGGATATCAGCGCCTTCAGAGCCTTCCGATCCCGGCTCATAACGGTATTTCAGGATTATCGTTCTCCGGGTGTCATCATCGACGTCATGCTTTCCTGGGGAACCACACGCTTCAGCACCGTGGTTGTAGAAGAGGAACCACGCGAGATTGGAAAATCGAACTACACGTTTCGCAAATTGCTCAAACAGGTATTTCTGATCCTGACCGGCTTCAGTACCATACCTCTCCGGTTTGCGAGTTTTCTGGGTTTCAGTTTTACAATCTTTGGATTTGGCGTGTTGGTTTATGTCCTTATCGTTTATTTTACCCAGGGCAGCATACCCGGGTTTCCGTTCCTTGCTTCAATCATCTCCCTTTTCAGCGGAATCCAGCTTTGGGTGCTCGGTATATTGGGCGAATATCTTGCCCGCATTTTTGACCGTTCAATGGATCGGCCACCTTATTTTATTGGTGAGATGATTAATTAGTTGCAATGATCTGTTTATACACGGCGTTCGAATGAAATGTGTAATTTTGCAGCCCTCTTACATTCCCTGGCGGGGATATTTCCATCAAATAGCACTGGCCGATATTTTTATATTCTATGATGATGTTCAGTATGACAAACGCGGTTGGCGTAACCGTAATTTAATAAAAACGTCTTCCGGCCTGAAATGGCTGACAATTCCCGTCCATAGTAAAGGGGCACAAACAGAGAATATTCCGATTGGGCAGATTCCCATTGTATGGGAAAAACCATGGAATGAAGAACATCTGAGAACCATTTACCACGCCTATAAAAATGCTCCATATTTTGAGTATTTCTATGACTTTCTTCAAAATTCGCTCTCGAACAAGACAGAATATCTGGCCGATTTCACCTGCGAACTGACTCAATCCATCGCAGAATTTCTGGGAATGACAGGAAAAATGTTTTTGAGATCCTCCAGCCTTAAAACCAGTGGGTCGAAGACGGAAAAGTTGATAGAAATCCTGAAACTGGTCGGAGCAGATCATTACATCTCAGGCCCATCTGCACAAAGCTACATCGACAACCGGTTGTTTGAAAATGAAAACATCTCGCTGGAATATATGAAATATGATTATCGGGAATATCCCCAGCTTTACCCGCCTTTCGAGGGGGGAGTGTCCATCATCGACCTGATTTTCATGACCGGACCGGATGCGATCAACTATATAATCAAATAAATTATTCGAATTCTGCGGAGACAACGATCAATGACAGAGCAAGAGCAATTGGATGAGATAAAGAAATATTTCCAGGAACGACTGGATACTTATGGCACATCGCCACGCGGGGCTGACTGGAACTCATCGGAAGCTCAAAATATCCGTTTTGCACAGCTCGCCAGAGTGATTGTTCCGGCAAGTAATTTTACGGTGCTGGATTTTGGCTGTGGTTATGGAGCTTTTGCCGATTTTCTGTTGGATCAGAAAATGTTCTTTACCCATTTTTACGGCTTTGATATTTTGGACACCGCCATAAAATCTGCGGTTGAGACCCACCCCCAAACCGGGTTGTATTCTTTCTCCGCCGATTGGGCGCAAATGCCGGAAGTGGATTATTCAGTAGCCAGCGGGGTATTCAACATCCGCCTGGATACACCTTACGATCAATGGACAATGTACGTGCTGGAATGTCTGGGCCAGATGGATCAAAAAAGCCGGAAGGGATTTGCATCCAATTTCCTGACAAAATATTCCGACCCTGAAAAAATGGCCTCCAGGTTGTATTATGCAGACCCGTGTATATTATTCGATTACTGTAAAAAGAATTTTTCCCGTAACGTGGCAATTCTGCATGACTACGGCCTGTATGATTTTACAATTATCGTTAGAAAGTTTTGAGTAAATACCCCATGTCAACGAATGATAATATCCTGGTCGATTTCAACATTCCGGCTCAAACCGGAAAAGAATTGGATTACATTCAACAGGCTTACGAAAAAAGGCACATCTCGGGAGACGGTTTTTTTACCAGAAAATGTAAATCCATTCTGGAGGAAATGTATCCCGGCTCGAAAGCGCTGCTGACCACCTCATGCACTCATGCACTTGAAATGGCCGCCCTCCTGCTGGATATCCTGCCCGGTGATGAGGTGATACTGCCTTCCTTTACGTTTGTATCGACGGTGAACGCTTTTGTATTACGCGGAGCACGGCCTGTCTTCTGTGATATTCGGAAGGATACCCTGAATATTGACGAAAGCCTGCTCACCGGTCTCATTTCACCACACACGAAAGCGATTATCCCTGTCCACTACGCCGGTGTCGGCTGCGAAATGGACGAGATCACCCGTCTGGCACAAAAACATCACTTGCATATTGTAGAAGACAACGCCCATGGTTTGTTCGGAAAATATCGCTCTCGAAATTTGGGCAGCTTCGGAACTTTTTCAACGTTAAGCTTTCATGAAACGAAGAATATTACCTGCGGTGAAGGTGGAGCGTTGATTATCAATGATCCTGACATGGTGACCCGTGCCGAATATATTCGCGAGAAAGGTACCAATCGCAGCCGTTTCTTTCGCGGCATGATCGATAAATACTCATGGGTTGACATCGGATCGAGTTACCTGCCGTCTGACATCCTTGCAGCGATCCTCTGTGCACAGCTTGAATCCAGTTCCGTGATTCAGGAAAAACGTAAATCGATTTGTAATACTTACCAAGCCAATTTAATGGACTGGGCAGAAAGCAATAGTGTTCAGCTTCCATACATTCCTGACCACTGCCAACAGCCTTATCACATGTACTACATGCTTATGCCCTCGCTGGACAGCCGGCAGCGTCTCATCTCATATCTCAGGGAGAACGGCATTATTTCGGTTTTTCACTACCTTCCGCTTCATCTCTCCGATATGGGGCAAAAGTTCGGAGGAAAAGTCGGCGATTGCCCGGTCACGGAAAGTGTCAGCGATCGATTGATCAGGCTTCCGCTCCATTTTCATCTTACTGCGGAGCAACAGCAGTATGTGATTTCGAAAATCCTCGCCTTTGACATCTAGTCGGCAACAGAGCGTTTCTCCTATGGGTTGGCCTTGAACCTTTCTATTTCCACGCCGACCGACCGGCTGAAACGTACTGCTCCCGGTTTCTCAACCCGCACCTGTACATGATCAACCCCGGCATATCCCAGACAGATTTCCGCAAGATCAGCAGCCAGGGCTTCCACCGTATAGCGTGCTGTACTCTCTACATGAGCGATGATTTGTTTGGCGATCGTCCGGTAATTTACACAATCTTCGATCTGATCAGATTTCCCTGCCATGGAGGTATCGGTAAATAGGACAACATTGATAACGATATCCTGTCGATCCGCTCTCTCATGATCGGATACTCCAATTACCCCGCGTACCATCAGGTCTTTGATCAATACTTTATCCATTTCTGTTCTCCGAATTACTGCAAGTGTCTTCCGCCATCCAAATGGATGATTTCACCGGTGATAATTTCAGGCCCGGCTGCCAAAAAAAGGAATGCCTGTGCCAGTTCCGCGGGTTCAATCCACCGTTTTATGGGATATTCAGCAAAAAGCGCTTTTTCATCCACACCGCCTACCGGAGCCAGCATGGCTCCCAAAGCAATTCCATTCACCAGAACCCGCGGCGCTGCCGCAATCGCCAGTGATTGGGTAAGGGCTGCCAGGCCAGCTTTGGAGATGGTATAGGGCAGATGATCCTTTCCGGGTCGTAACGCACGCCAATCCAGGATATTGATAATTCGCCCCTGTTTCCCAGGCGGAAGCAGTTGGAGAAATCGCTGAGATAACAGGAATGGCGTATCCAGATTGACAGCCATGTGCGCCTGCCAATCTGCCAAAGATGTTGTTTCGATGGATAATGGCTTGAAGAGAGCAGCGTTATTGACCAGGATATCGATCGGTGAAATTTCCCAGCATTCATCCATAAAACGGCTGACATACTCGGTTTGGGTAAAATCCTGCTGAGCTGCCCAGCATTTCACATCGTGTTTATGAATTTCATTCACAGCTTCAAAGGCTTCCGCCTCGGAATGGGAGTAATGCACAATCACATTTGCGCCCGCTTCAGCCGAGGCAATAGCCAGGTACCGCCCTACCCTGACTGCACCGCCGGTGATCAATACCGTTTTTCCACGTAAGGCATCTATACTCATTCAATTTCCAATCAAAGCGGCATTTTTCAACAAATAACTCCTTGTGTCCATGGTCCAAGGATTATTTATCAATGTTATGGTACTTTGGAAAACATGTCAAGTTTTAACGATTTCAGGCAATTCTTAACTCGTATTTTATACCTCACGAATGGTACAATTTCTTAAGCGACTTTTGTTTGGAGATAATATGTTAAAGAACTCTGATCTTGAATCAAAGGCTATTAATACCTTGCGTTTTCTATCAGCAGATGCCGTTCAAAAAGCAAATTCCGGGCACCCTGGCTTACCCATGGGAACCGCCGCGATTGCTTATACCGTCTGGAAAAAACATCTGAAATACAATCCCATGAACCCCGGCTGGTTCAATCGCGACCGCTTTATTTTATCCGGGGGCCACGGCTCCATGCTTCTCTACAGCCTGCTGCACCTGACCGGATACCCGCTGACGCTGGATGATATCAAACAGTTTCGCCAGTGGGGAAGCCTTACGCCCGGGCATCCTGAATATCCCCTCACCCCCGGCATTGAAACAACAACCGGTCCCCTCGGGCAGGGATTCGCAAACGGTGTGGGAATGGCCATTGCAGAAGCACATCTGGCTGCCAAATATAATAAACCAGGTTTTCCAGTCATGGATCACTATGTCTACGGCATCGTCACCGATGGTGATCTGATGGAAGGCGTTGCATCCGAAGCGGCATCGCTGGCGGGTCATTTGGGATTAACCAAACTGATCTATTTTTATGATGACAACCGGATTACCATTGACGGCTCTACTGCTCTGACATTCACGGAGGATCGCGGCAAACGTTTTGAAGCGTACGGGTGGCGGGTTCTGTATGTCAAAGATGGAAATGATGTCGCTGAAATCGACCAGGCAGTGAAGAAAGCAAAACTGGCAGATCGACCCACCCTCATTATTTGTCGCACTCATATTGGCTATGGATTGCCCACCAAACAGGATACATCGGAGGCGCACGGTTCACCCCCTGGAGCCGGGGAATTGAGACAAGCCAAAATTAATCTGGGCTGGCCGGAAGATGAATCGTTCACCATTCCACCAGATGTTCTCGCCCATTTTCGCGAAGCGGTCCCGGCAGGGAAACAGGCTGAAGAAAACTGGAAATCAATATTCAATGAATACCAACAGGCGTACCCGGAACTGGCAGCCGAATTACGGCGCAGATTATCCGGTGACTTGCCCGCTGATTTTGATACAGCATTGCAGGTTTTTGAGCCAGACGCCAAAGGTATGGCTACGCGCAGCGCTTCTGGAAAGGTGATCAACCAGCTCGCCGGACGCCTTCCTGAACTATTTGGCGGCTCTGCCGATCTGACCCCTTCCAACAATACCTGGATCGATGGAGAAACAGCTTTTCAAAAAGATAATCCGGCCGGGCGGTATTTACATTTCGGAGTGCGTGAACATGGCATGGGAGCAGTGATCAATGGCATGGCCTATCACGGTGGAATGATACCTTATGGGGGCACATTCCTGGTGTTTTCGGATTACATGCGCCCATCCGTGCGCCTCTCGGCCATTTCTCATCTGCGCAGTATATGGGTTTATACCCATGACAGTATTGGCCTCGGTGAAGACGGCCCGACCCACCAACCGGTGGAACACCTGGCCGCCCTGCGAGCCATCCCCAACCTGAATGTCATCCGCCCGGCTGACGCCAACGAAGTCACCGAAGCATGGATTGCTGCCATAAAAAGCAAAAATGCGCCAACTGCTCTCATCCTGAGCCGGCAGGCCGTCCCTGTCTTGGATCGTAAATCCCTTGCCCCTGCCTCCGGTCTTCATAAAGGCGCCTATACCTTGAAAGATTTTGGCAGCGGCCGGCCCGACGTGTTGTTGAGGGCCACCGGTTCTGAGGTAAGCCTGATTCTTTCCGCCGCTGAAACACTTGTACGAAAAGGAATAAATTCCCGGGTGATCTCATTTCCATCCTGGGAGTTGTTTGAAAAACAGAAACCAGCCTATCAACAGAGCGTTTTGCTGCCAGAGGTGAAGAAACGGCTGGCAGTTGAGACCGGTGTTACCATGGGCTGGGAGCGTTGGGTTGGCGACCAGGGAAAAATCATCGGGATCAATCGCTATGGCGCCTCTGCCTCGGCAAAAACCCTGATGGAAAAATTTGGGTTTACGGTCGACAATATCATCGATACGGTAGTGGAAATGATGAAAGGAGGTCAGGGATGAAAGTAGCCGTCGCTTGTGACCATGCCGGTTTTCTTTTAAAATCCTGTGTCGTTGAGGTTATTAATGCAGCAGGCCATCAGGTAACCGACCTGGGCACGGACAGCATTCAAAGTGTGGATTACCCGGATTTTGCGGAAAAACTGGGACGGGAAATTCAAATGGGGAATGCCGAAAGAGGAATTTTGATTTGTGGATCAGGCATTGGCGCGTGTATTGCCGCCAACAAGATGAAAGGGATTTATGCCTCGATCTGTCACGATACCTATTCCGCACACCAGGGCGTTGAACATGACCGGATGAATGTACTGTGTCTTGGTGCCCGAATTATTGGCCCTGAACTTGTCAAGGAAATTGTTCGGTCATTTTTATCGGCTCAATTTGTAAACGAGGAACGACATATTCGCCGTACCAACAAAATAAAATCGATCGAAGAACGTGAAAGAAATACAGGGAGTCAAAATGCTGGACCGCATTAGAAAAGTCTATCAACTCGGACAATCCATCTGGTACGATAATATTCAAAGACGCTTGCTGGAAAATGGTGAGCTGAAACGTCTGATCGACGACGGTCAGATTTACGGTATTACCTCCAATCCCAGCATTTTCCAAAAAGCAATTGCCGATTCATCCGACTATGACAAGGCGATTCAACCCTTGAGATTTTCCGGTCTCACGCCTCAGGAAATCTTCTATAAACTGGCCATCGCAGATATTCAGGCCGCTGCCGACCTTTTCGGTAATCTTTACAAAACAAGCGGCGGCAGGGACGGCTATGTGAGCCTGGAGGTGAATCCCCTCCTCGCCAATGATGCAGAAGCAACCATAAGAGAAGCTGAAATCTTATGGAGAAATGTAAACCGTCCCAATTTGATGGTGAAAATTCCTGCCACTCGTGAAGGTTTGCCGGCCATTCGCACCTGCATCGCCAAAGGCCTCAATATCAATGCAACCCTCGTCTTCTCCAATGAGCGCTATGCCGAGGTGATGGATGCCTATCTCTCAGGTCTCGAAGACCGTCTTGCACAGAGCCTGCCTCTGGGAAAAATCGCTTCGGTCGCCTCCTTTTTTGTTTCACGGGTTGACTCAAAAGTGGACGGGATGCTTAACCAATTCGTCAAAGAAGGGAGGATTTCTGAAGAAGTTTCAGGCAGATTGTTGGGAAAAGCCGCCATCGCAAATTCCCGCCTGGCTTATCAGCTTTACAAAGATGTGTTTGGAAGTGAGCGATTTGCCCGCCTGAAAGCCGCAGGAGCCAGAACGCAACGCCCGCTCTGGGCCTCCACCAGTACAAAAAATCCTTCTTATTCCGATGTCATGTACGTCGATGAATTAATCGCAGCAGATACCGTCAATACGGTACCTCCGCAAACCCTTTCCGCATTTCAGGATCATGGCACCGCCCGCATTGGAATACCTTCTGATCCTGTAAATTCTCATCATGTAATGGAAGAATTGGAAAAAATGGGGATTCCCATGCAGTCTGTCACTGCCATCCTGGAGGAGGAAGGTGTCGCTGCTTTCTCAAAATCATTTAAAGATCTTCTGGAAACACTGAATAAAAAGGTCGCACAATGAACAGAAAGCCTGGTTCACTGGATTCCTGCGTCAATCAGAGAATGGCATGGCATGACCAAAACAGAACCATAAGCCGGCTGTTCAATCATGACGTCTCTTTGTGGAATGGTACGGGAAAACAGGGAGAGGAAATCGCGAACCGGTTGGGCTGGTTAACCCTGCCGACAGAAAGTGAAAAAATCATCCCGGATCTGAATTCTCTTTCAGATCAACTGGTTCAGGAAGGCTATACCACCGCTGTCTTGTTGGGGATGGGAGGATCTTCCCTCGCTCCGTACGTGATTGCCCAGACACTCAGCGGTTTTGGGCTGCACTCTGAAAATGCATTACGGCTCTTGGTTCTGGATTCCACTAATCCGGATGAAATCCAAACGGTTTGCAAGTCCATCGATCTCCATAAAACAGTATTTATCATCTCCACCAAATCCGGTACTACCAGCGAAACGCTGGCGCTGTCGGATTTCTTTTGGGATCTGACCGTTAAATCCATCATGGAGCATCCCGGCCGGCATTTCATTGCCATCACCGATCCCGGTAGCAAGGTGATTGACACGGCACGACAAAAGCAATACCGGGCTGTTTTCACCGCCAACCCTGATGTCGGCGGACGCTTCTCCGCGCTATCCGTTTTTGGCTTGCTGCCGGCCTGCCTGGCCGGTGTCAACCTTGTGGAATTTCTTCACCAGGCTCAAAAGGCAGAACGATTATGCAGCCCTTCATCACCTGCTCATGACAATCCCGGTTTGCTGCTGGGCAGCATACTGGCAGAAGCTTATTCAAAAGGCATCGATAAAGTGGTCATTGTCGCTGACCCGCAAGTGGCATCCTTTGGCGTGTGGGCTGAGCAGCTTTTGGCTGAAAGCAGCGGAAAGAACAACCAAGGTATCATTCCCGTCTCCCTGGAGCCTGCGGTCTCTCTCGAGGCATATTCCGGTGACAGATTGTTCATCTACATGAGGTCTTCCGGTGCAAATGATCCGCTCATCAAAGAATTAAGGGATGCAGATCATCCCTGCTTTGTGTTGGACGTGCAGACTTTTTACGATCTGGCAGCCCAGTTCTATATTTGGGAAATCGCCACAGCGGTGGCCTGTTCACAATTGGGGGTAAATGCCTTTGACCAGCCAAATGTCCAGGAAAGCAAAACCTTGACGAAAGCCAAAATCGATCAAATACGGCAATCCGGTATGCTCGTACAGGATCACCCTGTTTATTCGGAATTGGATTTTGATGTCTATTGGAAAAATAATCCTGCCAGGCAGTTTGAAAATATCGAGACTATTTTTGATGCATTCTTTGCTCAAATAAAGCCTGGCGATTATTTGGCAGTTAATGCATTCATTCCGGATAACCCGGGAAACAGGATTATTCTTCAAAATTTAAGGCGGACTATCACAAACAGGAAAAAAGTGACCACCACGTTGGGTTTTGGCCCGCGTTACCTGCATTCCACCGGGCAGCTCCATAAAGGCGGTTGCAACAACGGGCTTTTCCTGGTGATCACTCAAGATTCTCCTGACGTCGTCGATATTCCAGGTAACAATTTGAGCTTCAACCAGTTGATTCTTGCCCAGGCGGCCGGCGACATTGAAGCTTTATTAACCCGTGGCCGTCGGGTCATCCATATTCACTTTAGGAAACCGCATAAATTGTCAGTGCTGGATAAAATCAAATAACATTTGCCGTTCCGGTGATTGCCAAACCCAGAGCACCTAGCACTCCAGCCCGATTGCCCAGAGCCGGGGGTACTATGTATTCTTCGATATTGTCCAGAATCATGTATGAGTTAACATAACCTGCCAATGACTCGTTCACCCGTTTTCGGATTTTATCGAACAAAAATGTCTGTTGCATCACCCCGCCGCCCAGGATAACTCTCTCCGGGGAAAGAGAACAAATTAAATTGTGCAATCCCCAGGCAATATACTGTGCCTCAAGATCCCAGGCAGAATGCTCTTCTGGCAGCAGGAATGCGGGGGTCCGCCATCGAGATTCCATCGCAGGTCCGGATGCCAGCCCTTCGAAACAATCCCCGTGGAATGGGCATACTCCCGGAAATGGATCTTTGAGCCGATCATGCGGAATCAGGATATGCCCCATCTCAGGGTGCACGAGACCGTGTAACAGATGCGACTCAATCATTCCCCCACCGCCAATACCGGTCCCGATGGTGAGATAAATAAAATTTTTAAGTCCTTGCGCAGCTCCCCACAAGTACTCTCCCAGCGCTGCTCCATTTACATCGGTATCCAGAACGACTGGTAAATTAAGATTTCTCTCCATCTCACCCAGCAAATCCCAGCCTTGCCAATCTATTTTGGGAGTAATGAGGATATGGCCGTATGTTTTTGATTTTGGATTGAGATCCAGCGGCCCAAACGAGGCCAGACCCACGCGCTCGATTTTTTGGCCTTCCCAATTCTCGCAACGATGGAAAAATTCGGCAATTTCAGTAGTAGTTTTCGCGGGTGTTTCGGTTGGGATTGTAACTTCAGCGAAAATGTGTGCCGGCGAGCTTGCTACCATGCAAATACATTTTGTACCACCTGTTTCAATCGCACCATAAATCGGGGCCATAACAACTCCTTAAAGAAGGATGCTTTAATTATATACATTCCCTTTCATTATTTCTTAATAAAACGCTCTTCTCATTGCAAAAATAACAAAACACTGATATAAAAGAACCATTCGCCCATTTGTCTGATGGAAAAGTTCACTCCCTGTTATATTGTGCAATGTATGAAGCCAACCTGCCGCTTCAGATTTCCAGTTGCCGTCAATCCGGTTGAACCAGTATGCCCCAAATGCGGCAGCCCGGCTCAGGTTACGATCTATAACATTCAAGGGTCGGGAAATCCACCGCAAAACCAGTATCCTGAAAAGATCGAAATACTTCTGGACAACGTTCGCAGCGCTTATAATACCGGCTCCATCTTGCGCACCTCGGATGCTGTGAAGATCAGTCACATCCATTTATGTGGCACAACTCCCACACCCGATAACCCGAAGGTAAGAAAGACGGCTTTGGGTGCCGAGTTTTCCACCCCCTGGTCATTACATTGGAATGCATTGGATACTGTTATCGAGTTAAGGCAAAAAGGGTATTTCATTATTTCACTTGAAATCTCGCCAACATCCGTATCCGTTTTTGATTTACAACCTGGGCAATTAAGGTTCCCGCTCGTGCTGGTTGTGGGCAATGAAGTCACAGGGGTGGATCTGGAAATACTGGCCCAGTCCCATCAGATCATCCAAATCCCCATGATGGGTGTGAAAGGCTCCATCAATGTCGCCACAGCATTTGGGATCGCGGTATATTTCCTGCGCTATTTCGGAACTAAAACGGCCAAATACCCATGAAAATCTTTTATGCTGACCAATATCCGTTGACCTTACCGGAGGGGCATATATACCCGGCAGAAAAATATGTTCGATTGAGATTTGAACTGCTCTCGCAAGGTGTAATTCAAAACGGGCAGCTTTTCAAAGCGCATCCTGCCGAAATGGATCAGATCCTGTTAGCCCATTCCAAAGAATATTATGATGAGATCTGCTCGGGAAGAATCAACACCCGGAAGCTCAGGGTGCTTGGCCTTCCCTGGAGTGAAGCCTTGATCGAGCGCGCTCATTTGAGTGTCGGGGGTGCCATAGCTGCCGCCAGGGAAGCTTTGCAAAGCGGTGTAGCCGGTGCGCTATCCGGGGGCACCCATCATGCTTTTTATGACGAGGGTCGTGGTTTTTGTATCTTCAATGATGCCGCAGTCGTCATTCTGGATTTACTCAAAAAACAAGCCATCCGGCGTGCGGCAGTGATCGATGTGGACACTCACCAGGGAAATGGAACCGCCAGTATCTTTAACCACAATAAAGATGTTTTCATTCTCGATATTTATGGCAGCAGTAATTATCCGGTCCGAAAGGTTCCGGCCAGCCTGAATATACCTCTTCCAACGGGCACACAGGACGATGAATATCTCGATGCATTATCCCGCTCCCTGCCGTCCGTTTTTAGCTTCAACCCTGATATCATCTTCTATATCGGCGGTGTTGATCCGCTTGGCAGTGACCGGTTCAACAAGCTGGCATTGTCCATGCAAGGTTTGCAGGAAAGGGATAAAATGGTTTTTGAAGAATGCCGCAATCACCATGTTCCGGTAATCCTCACAATGGGAGGAGGTTATTCGAAAGTGGATGTGACGGTTCAAGCCCATGTGAACACCTACAAAATGGCATCGATTGTCTATCATTAGAGAAGCAATAATTTTTTCATTTGTACCCGGTTGTAAGTCACAAACTAAATGCTTTTTTACACCGTAATTCAATCATTCCGTTAGATGAAATGGTATAATCCAAGAAAACAATCATTTCTTTAGAATATTCTGCATGGACCGGTTCCTGTAAATCCAGACGAGATACTATATGACGAATCGGATTGTTCTCATTGTAACCATCATCATCCTTGCCCTTTTGGTGCTCTCGGTATCATTGATAGTATTGATCGGATCCTCACACCCCCAATCTCCAGTCCAGGTAACCACACCAAACGAAAATGCTTCCCCTGCTGAAGCCGTCGTTCTATTGACCAAAGCAATTACTCAGGAACCATCCATCGCGTCTACCCTCTCCGCGCCTGTAACTCCAACACCTCTATTTTCTGCAGCATCACAAACGAGCCTTGGTGCCACCCCCCAAACGCCACCTCCGGATGAAACTTTACAACCTTCGACTACTGTTTCCGAATTATCACCTTCTGTTACAAAGGACACAGTCTCTTCACCTTCGCCCGATATGCAATGTAAAGGTAGCGGTTCGTTTACCTCATCCCTGATTGTAGAAGATTCGAATACCTACGAGGCTCCATTCGGGGCTGAGTTAATCCGCCTGGCAGGTATCAACTTTGACAGTCAGCAAATTATCATCATTCCCTTCTCCAGTTATCTTGAATTGCCTGTCACAAGTCTTAATGAAACCTATGGAATCTCAAAATCAAATTTAGGCGTCATTTATCATACCGTTTATCAACGCACCACCAATGCGGATCAAAGACACTCCAATGCATCTCTGGCCGTTAACCAGGCGATTGAAGAAAATTTTGAAATCTCGCTGGATTATTACATCAGTCTGAATCAAAAATTCCTCCAGCAGTTCATCGAGTTCACAGGTCCGGTTGAGATCAATAACCCTGAAAGCTTTTCAACACGCCTGTATGAGTATCCAGCCGGAAATATCACGGTCACCTCATCCAATATTTGGGATTATCTGGTCTACAACACAAAGACCAGCAGAGAAATCTCACGTCTTCAGCGGCAGGATATCCTTTTGGAAGCTCTTTTTAACGCAATCCATGCCAATCATTCCTGGAGCGAATTGGAGGGCTGGCTGCAAAATCACCAGGGTTTGGTAAGAACGGATATGAATACCGATCAACTGGTCAGCACCTTCTGCGCGCTGAGTCACATAAATGAAGATTTACATGAATTCGAACAAATTCCGGCTGATTATTTCAATATTAACCCTGAAAGCATAACTATTATTGATTCAGATCCGGTGATCGATTTTATTGACCAGCGGTTATCATCCATTCATTAATTCTTTGGTTTTACTTTGTGCCGGCTTTTTCGGGTTTATTTGCTCCTTACTGGCGCAGTGATGCGCGCGGCGTTATTACAGGCTATTTATCGGTCAGTTCATCTTGACTTATCATTTAAAGACGGCTAAAATCAACCACTGTCGTTCAAACAAATTCTGATCGGGCGAAGGTAACCTGGCGACAAGGTGAGAGGCGCCCAAAGGAAGGTAATAATGGAAAGTGTTGTTATTAAAGCAACCAGGCGTGATATAACCGGTAAACAAGTTAAGGCCCTACGCAGGCAAGGTCTGCTTCCTGCAGTTCTTTATGGCCATCAATTTGATCCCCGCCCGATCACGTTGGATATGCGTGAAGCCAGCCGTTCACTGGCCGGTCTTACCAGTTCAAGCCTTGTAAAAATTGATCTGGATGGTGAAATCTTTACTGCGCTCGTTCGTGACAAACAACGTGATTATTTGAAAGCCAGCTTCCTGCACATCGACTTTCAGGTTGTTTCCATGACCGAAAAAATCCGGGCTTACGTGCAAGTGCATGTAGTCGGAAAGTCCCCTGCAGTACGAGACTTCAATGCCGTCGCAGAACAATTGATCAGTGAAATTGAGGTAGAATCCCTTCCCGGTAATCTACCCGAATCCTTTTCTGTCGACATCTCATCCCTGGCAACAATCGGCAGCCACATCACTGTCAAGGACTTGATTGTTCCTGAAGGTGTGGAAATCTTGTTGGATAATGAAGAAGTCATCGTCAGCATTACCGCGTCCTCAACGGAGGAGGAAGTTGTTGAAGAAGCCGTTGAAGGTGATACGGAAGAACCCGAAGTCATAGAAAAAGGAAAGAAGGAAGAAGAAACCGAGGAATAATCCTCTTTCAACTTCAGTACTGCAAAGAGTACGGGAAAACCATCCCGTACTCTTTCTTATATCCCCAACGTGTGTACCAATTCCTGGATGATAAATGCGGTGATCCCCCAAACAATATCACCATGATAATCGCGGTAGAAAAGCACTGGCCGTGGTTGACCACCCGGTTCGGTAAAGGTGCGTGTTTCCATATTTTCAGTATTGGCAAACCAGGCCAGCGGCACCGAAAAAATCCGGCTTACCTCACACTCGGATAATGACAATTTCACCGGCCACTGTAATATTCCAACCACAGGTGAAATGATGACACCATAGTGCGTAATAAAATCATCCAGCCTGCCAGCAATCCGGATCAAATCACTGCCAACACCGATTTCCTCTTTGGTTTCCCGCAACGCAGTAGCGATCGAATTCAAATCGTCCGGTTCGGCTCTTCCGCCAGGGAAAGAAATCTGCCCCCTGTGTGTAGCCAGAAAATCTGTCCGTTTGGTCAGCAGAAGATGCCATAGATGATCTTTTTGAAACAACGGTACCAATACTGCGGCCTGGTTTGAGGTTCCCCAACCGGTATGAAGCTCTCTGGACTGCCCATTAACAAGGGCAATGATTTGTTCGCTGGAAAGTTTCAGATCATCATCAATGCCATTGCCATCAATGCTCACAAGTCATTTTCGCTTTCTTCTTCGGGTCTCAACTCATCAAAAGGCACAATCGGTTTGATGACCGGACGAGCAAAGATAAGGTAACCCGTATGGGCTACCATCCTGTCCACTGGACGCAGTCTGGCAGGCTCTGTCTTGTAATAGCGGAGCATGATTTCACATACTTCCAGAAAAATGAAATCATTCCTTTTCAACTCAATCAGTACCAGAGATACCTGGTTTGTGGTGGGAAGAATGCAGCCAAAAAATCCGCCCGGTTTCAAGGCTTTTCGTACATATTCGATATAGTTATGCGGATCGGGGACATCCAGGAATAAAATGTCGGCATTGGTTTCGTCAAAACCTTCTGAAATGTTCCTCAGTTTTAACTCCACCCTGTCCAGCAAATCCAGTCGCTCCAGGTTTTTTCTGGCCAGATTTTGGAAGTCCGGCTTCGCTTCATAACTGGTCACTTTTCCGGTGCTGCCAACGATGCTGGCGAAAGCACATGTCAGAGCGCCTGAACCGGTTCCTGCCTCAATCACATGCAGACCTGGCATCACACCCAGGTTGACCATCAAAAAACCAATATCCTTGGGGTAGAGAATTTGGGTGGTGCGGGGTGTCTCGATTAACAAATCGGCGAAAGAAGGCTGCAAGAGATAAAACGGGCTGCCTTTGTGACTCAATACCTGCGTTCCCCACGGAAGCCCGATCATCTCATCATGAGGGATGATCCCCTTGTGAGATTGAAAAACTGTTCCGGCTTTCAGGCGAATGATAAAGTTTTTATGCCCCATCCCTGCCAGTTGAGCCAGATCGCCATCCTTTGCGTGCGTGTCTGTGTTATACCAGTTCAATGGATTATCCTTTTTCGTTCTTGAACATTCGATTACATCTCCGATCTGAAACAATTACGGAGAATGCTATTGAAGACAGATTATAGCCCAGACTGGCTTTACCCGGTCGAATATCGTTTACGCAGTTTTAAACCCACACAAAGCACCCATACAAAGCCTGTTCACACATCCATTTCTATGCTAAAATAGCCCGATAAAGTCAGCGGTGCTGTACATGCTCTGCTGCCTTTCCGCCTGTGTTCCATCTACGATGAGAGACATGGGTAATCCCAAGGAAAGGAGATATTCAAGCGATGCGTAATTATGAAATTGTCTTCATTGTCCATCCCGATCTGGATGAAACGAGCCTTAAAGATATCGTTTCAAAGGTAAAAAGTTGGATCACAGAGGCCAGTGGCTCAATTACCAAAGAGGAAATTTGGGGAAAACGACGCATGGCCTATGCGATTCGTAAACAACGCGAAGGTCAATACGTGCTTCTGAATGCCCAAATTCCTCCGGCTTTTATCGGTGAATTGGAACGCAACTTCCGAATTACCGAACCGGTAATTCGCTTCCTGGTTACTTTAGCCGAGTAGGATCATAAGACAGCCTATTGATCCAGGAGTGACGTCATGAACCGGAGTCTAAACAAAGTCCTTCTGATTGGTGAAGTAATCCGTGAACCGGAAATGCGCTATACCCCATCTGGAAGACCGGTCACTACTTTTTTGCTTGAAACCAATCGTACCTGGAATACGGCGGACGGCGAAAAACATTCCGACAC
The DNA here is from genome assembly GCA_021372725.1 of Chloroflexota bacterium. Lineage (GTDB taxonomy): Bacteria > Chloroflexota > Anaerolineae > Anaerolineales > Anaerolineaceae > JAJFTV01. The sequence goes on from JAJFTV010000072.1 coordinate 36,931, forward strand.
TGAGCGTTTCCACATCGTTGCATTTGGCAGCCTCGCCGAGACATGCAGCCAGCAATTCGAAAGAAGATGTCAGGTATATGTCGAAGGCAGACTTCAATCCAGACAATGGGAAGACAGGGAAGGGATCAGACATAATTCGGTTGAAATTCATGCCCTGGATGTGCTGTTTTTGTGTGAGAATCAAGACACACACACGTCATCAGGTGATGACCTGATGAACATCGATATGAATGAAATACGCTATTGAGAGGTGAATAATGACTGATAATATGATCGGACAAGAAGGCGACGGTGGTCGAAGGCGTTATATTTCCCGACCGAAGTTTTGCCAATTTTGTGCCGATAAATCCATCAATATCAACTATAAAGAAGTTGACATGCTAAAACGAATGGTAACTGAAGACGGAAAAATTCGTCCTCGCCGCCAGACAGGTACCTGCGCACGACACCAGCGTGCATTGGCAAAAGAAATTAAACGTGCCCGCCATTTGGCACTTCTACCATTTACCGCCGAGCCCTGGCAGAATGTCATCCACTAACTGATTAATATCCAATGGCATCAATCCAGATGCCATTGGATATAAAGATAACTCGAGACGAATTATGGCCAAGGAAACGAAGAAAAAAGTTGTAACCAGGAAAGAAACTACCCGCTTACGCCGCGAAAAACGGCAAAGGAATTATATTATTGGCGGTACTATTGGCGTACTTGTCTTGATAGTCGGCGTTGTTGTCTACGGGTTGCTTAATGAATTAGTCTTTCAAGGGATGAAAACTGTTGCAACTGTTAACAAAACAAAAATATCCCTGAGTGAATTCCAGACACAGGTCCGCTACCAGCGATACCAATATATCCGTACATATACAAGCTATGCTCAGATTTACAATGCACTCGGCCCTGATGTGGGTTCGTCGTTCCTTGGCAATCTGCAGAGTATAGAATCAACTCTCTCAGAAGAAAACAAGGCAACTTTCGGCAAAAATATTTTACAAAATATGGTCGAAAATGTTGCAATTGCGCAATATGCCGAAGAAAACGGTATCACTGTCTCTCAAGATGAAATTGATAACGCGCTTCAGGAAGCATTTGGCTACTACTCCAATGGCACACCCACACCGACCTCGACAGTAACCCCCTTTGTCACATCCACCATGTCTGCCGAGCAGTATGCGATTGTCTCTCCCACACCAACCCGAACCATAGCTCCACCCACCGAAACTGTCATCCCAACTACAGCACTATTGGAGCAGACGTCTACTCCCACAGCAGAGGCGACAATAGAATCTGCCGCGCCTACTGAAGGGATGCAAGCAACCAACACAGCTACCTCCGAGCCCATCCCCACAGAAACACCGTACACTTTCGAGGGATATGAATCTTCACTCGATAATCTGTTGGCAGATATGGAAAGCATCGATTTTTCAAGGGCTGACCTTGAAGAGCTTTTTCGGTATTCACTCCTTCGCGAGAAAGTCTTTAATATTCTGACGGCTGATGTCCAAAGCGTGCAGGAACAGGTATGGGCACGCCATATTTTGGTTGCAGACGAAGAAACAGCCAAAGAGGTTCTTCAGAAGCTCGATGAAGGTAATGATTGGGCAGCATTAGCTGAAGAATATTCGACAGACGAAAGCAATAAATATACGGGTGGTGACCTGGGTTGGTTTTACAGAGGCAAGATGGTCGATGCCTTCGACGAAGCCGCCTTCAATCTGGCAATCGGTGAGGTCAGTCAACCCATCCAAACAGATTATGGCTGGCACATCATTCAGGTCATCGGACATGAAACAAGGCCGCTTACAGCCAGTGATTTGAAATCGAATAAGGAGCTAATCTTCAATACCTGGCTCGATGAGTTGACAACCCAGGACGGTGTCAAAATCCTGGATAATTGGGTGGATGATGTTCCTGTCACACCCGTCATCCCGAATGAGGTCCTGGTAGTTACGGGATCATAAACGATTCTTAAAACCGGCGGTACTTTTCTGCGGTGATACCTTCCACTGGTTCACCGCAGTTTTTTAACTCACCAGGCTTTCATTTACTTCACTCATCATGAGGCTGATCACCTGGCTGGAGGAATCACGCCCCATCGTCACACCGTAAATTACATCAGCCAACTGTACAGTATTGCGGTTATGCGTGATGACCAGGAATTGTGTTTGATCACTGAGTTCTCGTAAAAGATCCCCAAACCGCCCTACATTGACTTCATCCAGCGCCGCATCCACTTCATCCAGAACACAAAAAGGTGTTGGCGAAACTTTTAGTAAGGAAAATATCAATGCCACTGCAGTGAGGCTGCGCTCTCCACCCGATAAAACTGCCAACCCCTGTTTACGTTTTCCGGGCATGACCACTTCAATTTCAATGCCACTCTCGGCAGGATCTTCTTCATCCATCAGAATCAGCCTGGCCGACCCTCCGCCGAAAAGCTTTGTAAACATCTCACGAAATTCATTCGCAACAAGTTTAAATGTTCGATGAAATTCGATCTTCATCAGCTCATCCAATTCGCGGATAACCTCTCGTAAATCCTCGTCCGCACCTTGCAGATCAGCCAATTGGCTAACCAGTAATTCATAACGAGCCTTGACTTCCTCATATTCACTTCGTGCTTCCGGGTTAATTGGGCCAATTCTGCGCAAATTGGCCTTTTGGCGATTGATGATGTCTTCCATATCTTTAGGGAGTTCTTTCACCATCGGCAGATTATCAACCATCCCATTTAATGGAAGCGGCGTTTGACCAATTATCTGGCTCTGGTACTCAAAATTAACCAGGCCAAAATCATCTTCGATCTTGCCGCGTAGTTTTTCCAGCTCATCGGTACGTCTTGAATGATCAAGTTGAGCCTGGGTTACATACCGTTCCGCCGTGGTAAGGCGTTGCAACAAGACTGTCTGGGTTTCGATTTGTTTCTTGATTTTCTTTTCGAGCCCATCAACGATTTCCTCGGTGGGCTGGATCTGTTTGGCCAATTCTGCCAAATCTTGATCCAGTACCATAACCTGGGTTTCTTCATTTTCTTGTTTTATTTTCGCTGCCTGAATTTCGTTTTGAATACTTGCTATACGAATCGCGACTGTTTTCTTTTGATCAACAAGACCGGTTTGTCTTTGAAGAGTTTCTTTTAACCGTTTGTCAAATTCTTCGATCGATCTCTGTGAAACGGCCAGTCTGGTTCTCCAATGATTAAGTTCGACTTGTGTATCGTCTACGCTGATCTCTTTGATCTGTCTTATTTTTTCTTGCAATTGTTGGTAAATTAATTTGGCTTTTTCAACAACTTCTCCCAATCGTGATTGAGCAAAGGAAAGCTTTTGATTGGTTTCAGTGTGCTGTTTCTCCAGATCTTTTAGACGATTTTCATTGGAATTCAATTGTTCATTAATCCTGGTGGACTGCAACTCCATTTTCTGGTTCTGAAGTTGAAGAGTTTCCTGTTTTTTCCTTAACTCAGAAACCATGGCATCCTGGATCTTTTTCTTTTCATTCCCTTTTTGCAGCAAGGCATTTTTTTCTTGTATTATGGTAGATAAATCGGCCGTTTTTTGCGAAACTTCCGCAATCTCGACAGACAGATCATTCATCTTTTGCTGGATTACGAATATCCCGTCCCGTTGATCCTTCCCCAGGACAACAGCCTGGTTACCTCGAAAAGCTTCCCCGTTCAGAGTTGCTACACATACATTTTTATCCACCAAACCTGACAGCCGCAATGCAGAATTACGATCCTCAACGATCAGGATATCATCAAGTAGAGCCTCGATGACAGGATTTGCATTTTGCAGTTCAACAAAATTCCGTGCTGTCCCCAGCACACCATCGGACTTATGGATAGCAGATTCTTTTCCTTTTGGAATCGCCCGGTTCAGGAAGACTATCACTCTGCCGATCTCCCGGGTCTTTATAATATCCAGGACATTGTTCAGATCGGATTCTTCGGCCAACAGCAGCCCATCGATGTATTCACCCAATCCCGCCGCGACGGCCTTTTCATAACCCTTGTTGACCGAAAGGACATTCACCAACGATTGAATATTTATCGATTTTCCTGTTCCTTTGATCACCTTCAAAAATGTTTTGGCGCCACTGCTTAAATGTTCGTTGGAGGAAATGCTGCTTCTAAAAACCTCCATTTGGGCAGTTTTACTCGAATGGTTGTTTTCCAATTCGCGAAACTTGGATGAAAATTGAGCCAGTTCCTTTTCTAAAATGGATACTTCCTCCAGATTTTTCTTCTGTTCATCAAAGGCTTTCTGCAGCTCGGATTTAACGGCTTCTATCTGGCTGGCAATTCCCTGTAGTTCTTTGCTTACCTCATCCCTTTTGGTGATTAATTCCTCATGTTCTTTTTCCAAGGCATTTTTTGAAGATAAGAAACGGTCATTTTGGGATGAAAGTTCAAGAATCTGGCTTCTTATCCTGACCTTTTCGGTTTCGAGTTCATTGTTCTGCCGGTCAAGGATTCCCCTCTCGCGGGATAGTTCCTGTTTTTGCCGATAAAGAGAGTTGTACTTTTTTTCAGTTTCGGCAAGCAGTTTTTCATTTTCCTCTTTTTCACTTTGGATTTGGTTCGCTTCTGCTTTTTCTTTTTCCAGTAACCCATTTATGGATATCTCTTCTTCGTTCATTCGAACCAAATCGATTTGCAGAAAATGCATCTGCTCGTCCAGAGATCTTGCACGCTCTTCCATTACGGCGATGGAGCGGTTCACAGTATCCAGTTGTTTATGAATTTCTGCAGATTTCTGATGCCATCGACTTAAGTCTACACGAAACCTGGTGATTTCTTCTTGCTGAGCTTGAATCTCTTTATCGACAATTTCCTTCTGGTTCTGAATTTGTTCCAGATGTACTTCCTGGTTTCTTAATATTTCACGAGAGCGATTCAACTCATCCTGGATATGATGCCACTGGTAACCATACCAGTCTTTCATCAGCCCTTTTAAATCCGCCTTGATTCGCTCCTGTTCGATCACCCGGCGAGCTTGTTTTTCCAGACTTGCCACTCTTGGCTTTAACTCACTCAAAATGTCTTTTACCCGATCCAGATTCCTTTGCGTTGTATCAAGACGGTGGACAGCCTCTTCGCGACGTTTACGATGGATGGAAATACCGGCTGCTTCCTCAAAAAAGTCTCTCCTCTCGTCCGGTCTAAGAGATAAGGCTGCGTCGACCAACCCCTGGCCGATGATTGTATATGTACGAGGAGTAACGCCAGCTTGCGCCAGTAATTCAGAAATATCTTTTAGCCGAACCTTTTGGTTGTTGATAAAATACTCATTTTGACCGTCGCGGTATGCCCGGCGAGTAATTGCAACTTCCGAGAAATCCAACGGGAACCAATTGTCTTCGTTGTTAAAATTGATCGTAACGGATGCCATACCTGCTCTGGGTCTCTGTGAAGATCCAGAAAAAATCATATCTTCGGTTTTTCGCGCCCGCAATAAATTGTAGGATTGCTCGCCTAAAACCCACCGGATTGCATCGGCTACATTTGATTTTCCCGAACCATTTGGCCCGACGATACAGGTAATTACCCCAGGAAATTCAAATTTATACCGGTTTGCAAAGGTTTTGAATCCCTGCAGTTCAATGGATAATAATCTTGACGGCATCAACAGCCTCAGTTAATTAATGATATTGTTTTTATGAATTGCATCTGCTGCGGCATTTTTTTCGGCAGCCTGTTTACTATAGCCTTCACCGGTTCCAAAAACTTTTCCGTTGATATAAACACCCACGACAAAATGCTTTCGGTGTTCTGGGCCCGTTTCTTCCTTTGTCCGGTATTTCGGTGCGGCATATCCTTGAGCCTGTGCCCACTCCTGAAGCTGACTCTTGGGATCAGTCAACTCAATATTCATCAGTAAGTCATTAATTGCCATTTCCAGGAATGGTTCCAAAAATTTTTCAACTGCCTGGAAGCCGTTTTCAAGATATAATGCACCGACAACCGCCTCAAAGGTGTCACAAAGTAAGGCAGATTTATCATACCCTCCTGAATGAGATTCGCCGCGCCCCAAACGCATGGCTCTGCGCAAATCAATCAACCTTGCAAAACTTGCCAATCGTTCTGTATGCACCAATCCCGATCTCATGCGGGTCAACTCACCTTCCGGCATTTCCGGAAAACGGTGATACACCCACGATGCCACCAGAAAATCGAGTACGGCGTCTCCCAAAAACTCCAACCGCTCGTTATCTTCCAGAGCTTCAGGGTGTTCATTGAGATATGAACGGTGTGTTAACGCCCGACTTAACAGGAAGTTATCCTGAAAAGGTAATTTCAGTCGTTGTGCAAATTCATTGGGGGTTTCATCAGGAAATTCAACAGGGGGGGTTGAGTTTTCAGATTCAGTATCTGATACTGCATAAACAAGATTATTGGAAATTCTGATCGATTCCCGGTTTGCAAATTTCAATGTTTTTTCCTTTTTCATCAAGATCATTCTCCCGGGAGAGGGTGGTATTCACCAACGACCCATCGTTCATCTTTATCGGATATTTCTTTTTTCCAGATTGGCACAATTTCCTTCAGTCGATTAATTCCGTATTGTGCTGCCTCAAAAATACCAGCATCCCGATGAGAGCTGGCGCAGGCGATCAGGACGCTGGGTTCGCCGGCCGAAATCAAGCCAATACGCTGGATCAATGCGATTTTTTCAATTTCCGGCCACCGGCTTTGAATTTCATAGGCAATCTGGTGCATTTTTTCATGAGCCATTGCTTCATAGGCTTCATAATACAATTCTTGGGTCAGCGCGAATTCATCCTGAGTTGTTTTCTGTCGAACAATCCCAGCGAAACAACAGATCGCACCCGAAGTTTCACTGGTTAACTGCCGAATCAATGCATCGGCGGATAATTGTGCTGTAGTAATTTGAATGATGGGTTCCAGACCGGCGCCCCCGCTGACAGGCGGGAAAAAAGCTACCTCTGCATGGTCAGGAACGATAGTATCTTCAGCCGCAAACTCATGATTCACTGCCTTGATTGCATTTTTAAGTTTGTTTTCCAACTCAGGGTATCGTTCTTCCAGAGAATGGATTAAATTTTCTACTCTTGAGCCGGGCAGCAGATCAATTGTGATCTTTCCTCCGGGAACCAAATCTTTTAGATAAGCAAAGAATAGAACTGTGACCATCAGTGTTCCTGTTCATAATGGAAATCACCACTTTTGCCACCTTTTTTCTCGATCAGGTGGATATTGTTGATCACGGCATTTTTCTGAACGGCTTTAATCATATCGTAAATCGTCAGTGCTGCAATACTGACGGCCATTAACGCTTCCATCTCCACACCGGTTTTTTCAAAGGCACTCACCTCTGATGTGATCAGGATTCGTTTTCCATCTTCGTCCAAACCAATTTTCACATTGACCTGATCCAGCATGATCGGATGGCACAACGGTATCAGATGCCCGGTCTGTTTGGCACCCATGATGCCCGCAAGTTGGGCAACGGTAAAGACATCGCCCTTTTTAATCAGCCCTGCTTTAACCAATTCCAGTGTTTGTTGGTTAACAGCAACTTCAGCCTGCGCTTTTGCGTTTCGCAGGGTTTTTTGCTTACTGCTGACATCCACCATTTGGGTATTCCCACCCGAATCAAGATGTGAGAGTTCTGAAAAAGACATCGTCTAATTATATCGTAAAGTATAACATCTCTCCAATATCCGTACTATAATTCGACTGATGAATACAACCAGGCTTCCCGGATCCTTTGAATATCTTGTTTCAACATCGATCTTTGAAGGCCCCCTTGATCTTCTGCTGGAATTAATTGAGCGTGCAGAACTTGATATCACAACCCTGTCACTGGCAAAAGTGACTGATCAGTTTCTGGAACATATTAAAAATCTTCCTGATCGCAACGCCAATGAAGTGAGCGGATTTTTGGTCATGGCTGCCAGACTGGTTCAGATTAAATCGGCAGCGCTCCTTCCTCGTCCGCCGGTTATTGAAAAAGAAAATGAAGAGGATAACGGAGAAGCCCTCGTTCGCCAACTGCTTGAGTATAAAAAATACAAGACGATTGCCACTCTGTTGGAAGACAGGGAGAAATCAGGCATGCGGTCTTATTTACGATTGAGTACCCCTGTCGTTCATTTTGATCCGCGCGTCGATTTGGATGATTTTGACCTGGATGATCTGGCACGAATGGCATCTGAGATTTTTAACCTCAGTAACAATATGCTACCCCTGGATGATGTTGTATCCTTCTCGCGCATAACCATTCGTGAAAAAATCGAGATCATTCTTAACAGATTAAAACAAAAACAGGCTATTTTATTTTCCAGCCTGTTGGAAAAAAGATCCAGAGTCGATTTAGTGGTTACGTTTCTTGCAGTACTGGAACTTATCAAGCAGAATGTCCTTGATGTGTCGCAGGAAAGTACCTTCTCAGATATTCTGATCTGCCCCAATGCTGCATCCATTGAAAAAAATGACCTGGAAATCGAGTTTTGATTTTCTCATCTTTCCGGAGGTATGATAATCCATAGAATCACATAAATGAGGGTGCCTGGAACACCACCAGGAAGGAACGCCAGAAAAAAAGCCAATCGAAACCAGAACGGACTGATTCCAAAGAAATTTGCCAACCCTCCGCATACCCCCGCCACCCAGCGGCGATTGCGTGATCTTCGTAATTGATGCGAATAATCCGTCATTGTTTCACCTCACCATGATCTTTTCTTACCTATATTTACGAATTTATTCGATCGCGGGTTGCATGGATTTGATCGATTCAATATTCTGTTTTTGCTTGCCGATTTCGCTTCCGGCTAATAGAATTATGACATGACAACTGAAATTACCCCAATCCGCCAGCAATATCTCGACATTAAAAAGCAATATCCTGACGCAATCGTCTTTTTCCGTCTGGGTGATTTTTATGAGACATTCGATCAGGATGCAGAAATCACCTCGCGCGAATTGGAAATCGTCTTAACATCCAGAAATGTCGCCAAAGGTCAACGAATCCCCATGGCAGGCATTCCATATCATGCTGTGGATAATTACCTGGCGAAACTCATCAAGAAAGGTTACCATGTTGCGATTTGTGAACAGCTAACGGATCAACCTGAAAAGGGGTTGGTTCCCCGCAAGGTTGTCAAAGTCGTCACACCCGGTACAGTGATGGAGGGGGAACTCCTGCCGGGGGCACAAAACAATTACCTGGCATGTGTCGTTCAGGAAGATCTCAAAGCAGGTGTTGCCTATCTGGATATTACCACCGGTGAATTCAAGGTAACCCAGGTGGAGCTTCAACTCCAGCCAAACAAGGTGCGGGATGAGATAAGCAGGCTGAATGCTGCAGAAATCCTTGTTGAAGATGATTCTTTCTCAACCAATGGTACAAAATCGCATATCACAGTCCTGCCAAAGTGGAAGTTCGATTACAAGAACTGCGAGGATATGCTAAAGAAACAATTTCA
>JAJFTV010000080.1 GCA_021372725.1 Chloroflexota bacterium
TCAGGCAGTCGGACGCTGGGGCAATTTTGTAAACCAGGAGGTCTACGGACTGCCGTCGAACCTGCCATGGGCAATCAAAATCGATGAAGCTCACCGTTTACCGCAATATGCAGATGTGGAGCGGTATCATCCAACATTTCTTTACGAATCCATCTGGAATTTGCTGAATATGTTCATCCTATTATGGGTGGCAAGGAAATTCCAGGATAAACTTAAAAAGGGTGATATTTTCTTTTTGTATTTAGTCATTTACTCGATTGGCAGGTTCTTGCTGGAGTTCATCCGCATCGTAAATTCACCGATAGCGGGCATCAACAGTAATCAAACCCTGATGGTCATTGTGTTTATAGCTTCAACGATTGCGTTGATCGTCCGGCATTTACCTGGGAGGAAAACGGATATCCAAGGGGATTCTGCTGCCTAATACGGTATGACCTGGTTTTTCATAAGCGATGATCCTTATAAAACTATCCTGGCGGAGGAAAAAATGAACCGATTTGTCATACTGGGTTCAGCCAATGCAGTCCCCAAAGTGGGACAGGATAATACGCATTTTCTCTTGGAAACCAGCGAGAAGACCATAATGGTGGATTGCGGGGACAATCCAATTGCCAAAGTAACCGCTGCAGGATCCTCCATACTGAAAGTTACTGACCTGGTACTCACGCATTTCCACGCTGACCATATTGGCAGCCTGCCGCTGCTGATAATGGGGATGTGGCTGGAGAAGCGCACAACTCTGTTGACGATTCATGGGCTTGAAATCACGCTCAGTAAAGCAAAAAGCCTGCTGGAGCTGTTCAACTGGCAGGATTGGAAAGAAATGTTCCCGGTTCAATTTAATGTCATCCCAGATGAAGGAATGAATCATTTCATTGTGGATTCGGGATGTACGATCACCGCCTTACCAGTTCTTCACCTTGTGCCCACCATTGGATTAAATGTGAAATTCACTGGAGATAGAAGCGTAACTTATTCATGCGATACCGAACCCTGTGAAAATGTCCACAAACTAGCCCTCCAGGCCGATGTGCTGTTGCAGGAAGCTGCCGGCGCGATGAAAGGGCATACATCGGCTGAACAGGCAGGTCGTATTGCCATGGAAGCCGGCGTAAAAAAACTCATCCTCATCCATTATGACAACCGTATAGATGAAGAACAATTGTTATCTGCCGCCAGAAGGCATTTCAATGGCGAGGTCCTGCTTGGCAAAGATATGATGGTTGTGTGAGGGTATTACCAGCCTTCAAGATAATCGGTCCATTCGCCATTTTCAGGCAAGTAACGGGCAAAGATATACCTGGCAGAGGCGGGTGGTTCCTTGGGTTGCCTGAGCAGGGTCATACCGGTTTCAGAAAGCGCCCGTCCGCCTTTCAGATGGTTACAGAATGAACACGCAGTGACCAGGTTTGTCCAGTCATGATTACCACCAAGGTGCTTGGGAAAAACATGGTCGACGGTCAGGTAAGGGGTAGATTTTCCACAATATTGGCAGGTAAAATGGTCTCGCCTGAAGACTTCCCGTCTGGAAAGAAAGACTTTAGGTCTGGGTGGATGAACCATATGGGATAGCCTGATCACCGAAGGGATGGGGTAGGAAGAGGATGCCGTGCGGATCATGCCGCGCCCATTAAGGATGAGAGTGGCTTTTTCAGTCAGCATGAGCCCGATCGCCCGTTGAAAACCGCACACGTTGATCGGTTCGAAATTGGAGTTCAAAACAAGGACAGGCTTTTCCATAATTAACAAGAAATATTATAGCATGGCTGTCGCAATAAGAAAATACTGCGCATAGACACCAAATCAAGAAGAGTAAATCTTGATAAATAACAGTTGGGAAAAATAATCCTCATTCATTCGTGCTCAACTGGTATAATACCCCTCTAATTCACACACCCACAAAAAAGGAGGCCGCAATGAATATAAACGAACAAGTCGAATACCTGATGCAGGGTACCGAATATGGCGACGAAACGCTAAAAGAAAAAATGGCGGAAGAATTGCACAATCGCCTGCAAACCTGTCAGAAGGAAGGAAGGGTGTTGCGTGTTTATTGCGGCTTCGATCCTACGAAAGCAGATCTACATCTCGGGCATACTGTTCCCATGCGGA